>CAYNXU010000120.1:0-1660 GCA_964401225.1 uncultured Nitrosomonas sp. | reverse complement strand
AATCATTTTTATGCATTACTGGCGGGTGCCAGAGGGATGGATCAGCATTTTCTGACGACACCACTGGAGAAGAATTTGCCCGTCATTCTCGGTCTGATTGGCGTCTGGCAGATTAATTTTCTTCAGGCCACCAGCCATGCGATATTGCCTTATGACCAATCGCTGCATCGTTTTCCTGCCTATTTGCAACAACTGGAGATGGAAAGTAATGGTAAGCGCATTACCCGTGACGGTGAGGAAGTTGATTACAGTACCGGCACGGTCGTATGGGGTGAGCCTGGAACCAATGGTCAGCATGCGTTCTACCAGTTGCTTCACCAGGGAACACCTGTCGTCACCGCGGATTTTCTCGCACCCTGCCAGAGTCATCATGCGCTAGATCAACATCATCGTTTGTTATTGGCCAACTTTTTTGCACAAACTGAAGCGCTGATGCGTGGCAAGCATGCAGAGGAAGTGCGAGCAGAGCTTGCCGCTCGAGGCATGTCGACTGAATCATTGGAAAGATGGTTGCCGCACCGAATTTTTCCGGGTAATCACGCGACCACCACCATTCTGTTCAGAAAACTCGATCCTGAAACACTCGGTGCATTAATCGCCCTGTATGAGCATAAAGTCTTCGTGCAAAGCGTGATTTGGAATATCAATCCTTTCGATCAGTGGGGGGTAGAACTCGGCAAGCAACTTGCCGGGCATATCCTTGCGGATTTGGGAGAAGACCGGTACGTGGATTCTCATGATGCTTCCACCAATGGATTGATGGCTTATTTCAAGGCCAATCAGTAGTGTTTCGGCAGATATCATCCATCATTCAATAAACCATGTCACGTATTTCTTCCCGGCATGCTTTGCAGGTGCTGTTCATAACCCCGGAAGTTTATCCATTGTGCAAGACCGGTGGGCTGGGAGATGTCAGTGCAGCATTACCTGCTGCTTTACGTGAATTGAAAATAGATATTCGATTGTTATTGCCCGGCTATCCGACTGTGCTGTCGGGACTCAAATACAAACGTAAGATCGCGGTATTCGATGATCTGCTCTATTTTCCCCCCGCAACACTTTTGTCAGCCAAACTGCAAATCAACGCTTTGGCCAGCGTGCCGGTCTACATCGTCGATTGTCCGGAGTTGTACAAACGTGATGGCGGACCTTATCAAAATCCTGCCGGTCAAGACTGGCCGGACAACGCCATGCGTTTTGGTTTGCTTTCTAAAATCGGCGCGATTCTGGCCAGTGATGCCAGCCCGTTGACCTGGCAACCGGCCATCGCGCATTGCAATGACTGGCAAAGCGGACTTACCCCCGCGTATCTGCATTTTTATCCGGGGAAAAAGGCAGTCACCCTGATGACAATTCACAATCTTGCCTTTCAAGGTTGTTTCCCACCCCAAACCATTACCCCCTTGGGATTACCTGCCAGCAGCTTCGATGTTAACGGTGTGGAGTACTATGGCAATCTGTCGTTCATCAAGGCGGGGCTTTATTACGCCGATCGTATTACCACGGTCAGTCCCAGTTATGCGCGGGAAATCCAGCAAGCGCCGCTTGGATTTGGTTTGCAGGGATTGCTGGCCACGCGCAGTAAGGATATCTACGGAATCGTCAATGGCATCGATATGACGGAATGGGATCCCGCCATCGATCCCCATCTCAGTAAACA
>CAYNXU010000119.1:0-5461 GCA_964401225.1 uncultured Nitrosomonas sp. | reverse complement strand
CAGCGGGCATCACCAAACTTACCTATAACTTGACACGGAATATTTCTGTCGTGACTCGTGCCGGCGATGATAATGCGATTGACGTGTTTTATACTATACAATTGGATTGAGCAGCGAGGAAAGGTTAGACCATTGACAGACTATACCCTTAATTTATAAATGGTAGTTTTGTTGATTTTTACGTGCCTTTTGAAAAGGTAACTGACCGATTAGACCGTGACATTTACAGAGATTGAGCTTTTATTGTTTGATAAATCGCTACCTACCGAACCTAATGATACGTTAATATTTTGATCATTACAGGCTTATCTTAAGCAAAGAGCGTTTAAGTCATTTCAAACCAAAGGAATTATCTAGCATGAAAACACGTGCGGCCGTTGCCTGGCAGGCAGGGCAACCACTTACGATAGAAGAAGTCGATTTAATGGGGCCTAAAGCCGGAGAAGTATTGGTTGAAATCAAAGCAACCGGTATTTGCCATACTGATTATTACACGCTATCCGGCGCTGATCCTGAAGGTCTGTTCCCCGCCATCCTGGGGCATGAAGGTGCGGGCGTCGTAGTGGATACCGGCCCCGAAGTCAAGTCGCTACAACAAGGCGATCATGTCATCCCACTGTATACACCGGAGTGCCGTGAGTGCAAATTCTGCCTATCCAGAAAAACCAATCTCTGTCAGGCGATCCGCAGCACGCAAGGCCGTGGATTGATGCCGGATGCAACCTCCCGCTTCTCACTCAATGGCAAGCCAATCTTGCACTACATGGGCACCTCTACTTTTTCCAACTATGTCGTTGTCCCGGAAATTGCACTCGCTAAAATTCGCAAAGACGCGCCTTTCGATAAAGTTTGCTACATCGGCTGCGGAGTTACTACCGGTATCGGTGCAGTCGTTTTCACTGCCAAAGTAGAAGCCGGTGCCAATATCGCCGTTTTCGGCCTCGGGGGTATTGGTCTGAATGTCATCCAAGGCGCCAAAATGATCGGTGCTGACAAAATCATTGGTATCGATATCAATCCAGAACGCGAATCCATGGCACGACAATTTGGCATGACCCATTTCCTTAACCCCAAGGAAGTGGACAATATCGTTGATGCCGTTGTGCAATTAACCGACGGAGGCGCCGATTTCAGCTTTGAATGTATCGGCAACACGCAAGTCATGCGTCAAGCATTGGAATGCACGCACAAAGGCTGGGGACGCAGCATCATTATCGGTGTGGCAGAAGCGGGCGCTGAAATAAGCACCCGTCCCTTTCAGTTAGTCACGGGCCGCAAATGGGAAGGTTCCGCTTTTGGCGGCGCACGCGGGCGCACGGATGTTCCCAAGATCGTCGATTGGTATATGGAAGGTAAGATCAAAATCGATCCCCTGATTACCCATACCTTGAAACTGGAAGCTATCAATGAAGGCTTTCAATTAATGAAAGCGGGTAAGTCGATCCGTTCAGTGGTCGTTTATTAATACCGACCATGACGACACAGCTGGAAGCACGTAGTATCCACCGCTGCTTTGAAGGCATACAAGGCTTCTATCAGCATCACTCAGAAGTCATTGGTCTGCCGATGCGCTTTTCAGTCTACCAGCCTCCCCAGGCTCAGGACACACTGGTGCCTACCCTTTTCTTCCTTGCTGGACTGACCTGTACTGAAGAAACCTTCATGATCAAGGCAGGGGCTCAATGTATCGCAGCTCAACTTGGAATCATGTTGGTCAGCATGGACACTAGTCCACGCCAGACAGGAATCGATGGTGAGGATGATGATTGGGATATGGGTGCTGGTGCAGGGTTTTATCTGGATGCCATGCAAGCTCCCTGGTCGAAGTATTTCCGGATGGAAAGTTACGTGACACAGGAGCTCTATCAGCTCATTCTCTCCGAGTTCCCGGCAGACCACCATCGTATCGGGATTTTTGGTCACTCTATGGGTGGACATGGCGCGCTGACACTCGCGTTACGTAACCCAGGTTTGTATCGGTCCGTCTCAGCCTTTGCACCGATTGCTGCGCCACTACACTGCCCATGGGGGCAGAAGGCATTCAGTCACTATCTGGGAGCTTCTCCGGATAAATGGCAAAAACATGACGCAACAGCCTTGATCGAAGCAGGTTATCAGTTACCCGCTCTACTCATCGATCAGGGTCTCAATGACCCGTTTCTCGCTGAACAACTCCACTTGGATCGTTTTGAGGCAGCCTGCAAGTTGGCCGGACAACCTCTGACATTACGCCGCCATGCTGGCTATGACCATGGCTACTACTTTATCAGCACCTTCATGTCTAATCATTTACAACATCACTATGATCTGCTGATAAGCACATAGTGTGCTGTTACTCTGAGCTCGTAACCGCAAGCTCAGTCTGATATCTTTGCTTCCACACTTCTATCCACCCGGGTATTTCCTCGGCAAGCAACGGTTTGGAAATAAAGTTACCTTGTGCAAGATCACAGCCGGTATGGCGCAGCAGATCCCAGTCGTCCCGATCTTCGACGCCTTCTGCTACTGATTCCATATTTAATTGCTTCGCCAATGCCAGACTGGTATCGTAAATCGCACGCAGCGTTTCATTTTTCCAGGCATGGTGTACGAATCCCTGGTCAATCTTGAGCTCATCAAAGGGAATATCGCGCAATTGCGATAAAGAAGAATGTCCGGTGCCGAAATCATCGATGGAAAGATGAAAGCGTTTCAGCCGCAGACGCGTTAGTATCTCCAGCGATACGCGTATATCCCCCATCAACTGACTCTCGGTAACTTCCAACACCACGTTATGCGGCGAAATGTCATTCTCAGTAGCAAGCCTGACCACCAGATCTTGAAAATCCAGAGAAGCCAGATTGTCCATGGAAACGTTGACAGCCACACGCAGTTCAAGTCCAGCCTGCTGCCACCTTCTTGCTTGTGCGAATGCTTGTGCAAGCACTGACTGGGTTAAATCATTGATCAAGCCATGCGCTTCCGCCACACTGATAAACTGATCCGGGAGAATCAATCCATCGACAGGATGATGCCAACGCACTAAAGTTTCCACCCCAATCACGGCACCACTTGCAACTGCCACTTTGGGTTGATAATAATTAATCAGTGCACCGTGTTGTATGGCAGATTGAATTTCTTCCCCGCTATATATTTTTTTAACCTTGGAGGATTCTACCGGCAATGGTGGCGCCCATTGCGTCAGCATTGCCAGTAGGGCTTCGGGTTTGACTGGCTTTTGCAAATAACCCAGCATAGAGATCTTATGTGCCTGCACCAATCTCTCGGCTGTTCTCAGCATACGCTCATCCTCGCCACTCACCAGAATCAGGCTGCCGGTGAACTGCCGTTCGACGAGGTAACGTACAAATTCGATTCCATCCATCCCCGGCATGTTTAAATCGAGCAATATCAAATCAGGTCGAGTAAGCTCATTATCTACTTGCACCAACGCATCTTGTCCAGTATCGCAGCAAACCACGGAAGTAAACCCTTGATTCTCCAGCATGCGTGCCAATAGTTTGAGCATGAATTGCTCATCATCAAGAATCAAAATCTTGATTGTAGATCTTTCGATCATGACATTCCTTTCCAACGGAAAAATAATTTGTAATGAGCTATGTTAATAGCCATATTTAAGGCACCACTGATTAGTAAGCCGTTTAATCAATCCAGAAGGTGCCTCTCTGACGCTGCAAATACCAATCAGTACCCTCCTCTTCTCTGCACCCACCATAGCGAAACGATGGCGGCAGGAGAGGAAATTTGAATCGATAATCATAAAACCATACACATACTTTTTTTTCAGAATAATCCATACTTTCCAATTGTGGAAACACCGCAAATAGCCGGAAATCAGCTAATGCAGGTTGGTTCCAGGCTTCGCGCACCAATACAGCATCGGCAGGAGAGTCCCCAAATCGATTAATCTGCTGCCAGTGAGCTGAAGTCAGCGGCTGATAAACAGCAGCCATCTTGGATACCAAGCCAACATCTAAGTAAGTCGCCCATGAGCCGGACCCTAGATTCACTAACAAAATATGGTAGGTTTCTCCTTCCGTGACAAGGATTTTCCAATTGTAAGGCGAGAAAGGCTGGGGCAAAACGTTAATTTTCGGATGAATCAATGCCATTTCCTGAATATAGATCTCACCTATCTGTTTGGCCTGCTTATGTAATGAACTCAGAAATACCACATAGATGCCAAGACAGATAAGTGCAAAGACCGCGATAGAGCGTCCGCGTGAAAACAAACGACTCATGATCAGTCCTGAGATGATGATCAGGCTGAACCACAAATCGATGACGAATGCCAGTGGCACAGAAAATCGCTCAGTAGAAAAAGGCGCCAATAACATCAATCCATAAGAAGTGATCAAATCACCCGCAATGTGAATCGCAATTCCCAAGCAAACAGGGGTATAAAAGAGTTGCCATGAATAACGGCTCTGTGTAACCCCGGAAAATATATGCGCCAACAAAAATGCCCAGAATGGTAGCATCACGAGCGAATGAGTTGGTCCCTGATGCCAATTCAGATAAGTAAGCGTATCGATCAACCGCAAAGCAACATCGATATCGGGAAAAGCAGCCGCGGTAAATCCCGCGATAAGACGGATGTGTAACGGAAGCGCTTGCTCTTTTGATTTTGTGGGCTCCGTCGCGCGCGCCAGTAAAGCGCCACTCAAAGCATGCGTCAAAGGATCCATTACATTGCGGTGTTATTGCTGAATCGTTTCATTGGTCGGCAAGTAGATTCGATGAGATGGCGCCCTCGCCGTACTTGGCTTCTCTTCGCCATAAACAGTCTGGCCTAGCCACATCGCCATGCTTAGATTGCGCTCAAGAAATTGCCGTGTATGATGCGATCCCGGAGATTCGTCCCGCATCCAAAAAAAGAAAGTCGTCAGATAAATCGTCGTCAACACAGTCTCTTCCAATGCACGCCGCACAAACGTAGCATCACGCTGTGCCGCCTCACGAACCCATTGCACGGTACGACTAATACGCATCACAGCAGGGATTTGAATATGGATGTGTCCTGGTTCCATTTTTGCCAGAATCATCTGCCGCGTCACCTTGCGCTGAATAGATAAGGCATCCAACCATACCATAATGAGACGATGGATACGCTGTTGGGGAGATAACTCAAGAAAATCTGCAGCATCAGCCTCTCTCAGCATAATTCCATCTGCTCGATCGAACCATGCATCAACTAATTCTTCCTTTTCACGAAAGTGGCTCCGAATCTCATCCAGGGAAATGCCCAACTCCGCTGCGATGTCATAAAAACGAACCGCTTCCCACGATGTACGTGCACCCAGCGCAACCGCAGTATTGACAATTGCATCACGAGTAGCCTCATTTCTTGTCTCCATGCTGCCCTCCTTAAGTGATTCTTCTCAATCACAAGATAATATCCGCTTTAATTGACCAATTCATCCTTTATACCCGGTAGATAAAATGAGAACATTCTCATAGT
>CAYNXU010000118.1:0-5517 GCA_964401225.1 uncultured Nitrosomonas sp. | reverse complement strand
GGTTGATAACTTCCGTCCTCAACTGATTCGACGGATGGAAGAATGCCACCTTTACCGTTATTTATCGCAACGGCTTTAACTTTATTCTGATTTTCCATGTAATAGTGAAAACCAAAAAAACCCAATCCATTCTTATCCTTTGCCACTCCTTCCACCAATACATTATCGTTATCGGATTCAACAAAATCGCTACGAATTGATTTTGATTTACCAACGATGGCCTTAGTAAAATAATCGAAAGTACCGGATTCTGAATCTGCCCCATAAAGCTTGAAAGCTTCATTTGGCCATGACGGATTTATATGATTCCATTGGATAATTCTACCCTCGGCAGCCGGTTCCCATATTTTCTTCAATTCTGCAACGGTCAATGTTGAAAGCCAGTTGTTAGCAGGATTCACAGCTACGGTTATTGCATCAAACGCCACAGGTATTTCAACGTATTGCACACGGGAATTTTTGCAATCCGCCATTTCTTTTCTCAGGATAGGGCGAGAAGC
This sequence comes from uncultured Nitrosomonas sp., assembly GCA_964401225.1. Taxonomy (GTDB): domain Bacteria; phylum Pseudomonadota; class Gammaproteobacteria; order Burkholderiales; family Nitrosomonadaceae; genus Nitrosomonas. The sequence goes on along the minus strand of CAYNXU010000118.1, from coordinate 5,017 downwards.
GTTAGCGATATCTATCTCACCGCGGCAGAATTTTTTGAAGCCGCCACCGCTACCGGAAATATCAACTGCCACCTTGACGATATTCTTTTTAGTGAGCTCAAACTTATTCGCTACTGCTTTAGTGATGGGGTAGACGGTACTGGAGCCATCTATTTTGATAATCGATTGAGCACTCGCAATGTTGGCAGTACTAATTATTACACCCAATAAGACAGACATACCCACCTGCTTAAGGCTACGTAATTGCGGCATTTTATCCTCCATTTGTTTGCATTGGCTGCTATCTAATATAGGCAGCTTCAGAATGCTATGCATGAAAATATTAACGCATGTCTCTAGATAATGACAGTATTCTGCTCGATCAGAACTTATGTGCTGGTTAAATGAGCCAACGCTAGTATCTTGCTTGCAGGGAATTCAGGAAAAGACTCTGAATTCCCTGTTTGTGCAAATCTTTAGTCGTAGGCTGATTACACCACCTTAAAAATCGACTGTTATCTGTGTCAGGAATGCTGCAAAATCGGCATCATTCCATGCTCGGGTTCGTGCGCCAGCGCCACCTGCATAGCCTTGAGTGTTTGTAGTTGGGGTTCCAGATGTGTTGATATCTAACAAATAGACAATATTGCTCTGAAATTTGACATTCGAGTGGGGATACCAGTTTAGGCCGAACCTGAACATAGAAGCTCGCCCACCATTAATCACACCCGAGTTCATATCGATATAGTCATAACCTGCGGCAACCTCCCATGCACCCCAGCTTGCGCTATCCCACTTAAGTGGTCGTTTGGGTTTAATCCGGTTTGCTGCACCATTTCTAACGTGATAGGCTTTGGATTCACCAGTCAGGAAGTAACTCACAAAACCGTAGTAACCGGTCAGATGCTCACCATCGTAACCGAAACCATTTATATTGGTACGTAAATATTCAGCTTGTGCTGAAAAGGGGCCATAAACTAACCAGGATTCTGCGCCATAGCGATCGTAACTACTAATTGTGCGGTGAGTGGGATCGCTTAGTGAACCATTACTCAGGTTCCCTGTGTTCAGAATATTGGTACGATCGACGTTTGTTCCAGGAAATGCAGTAAATGTCATTCCGCCACCGCCCCCATTTGACCCCTCACCAACCATAGTGCCATCAGCCCGATACTGGGTGTTGACATCAGTGTGTCCTGCAGAAATACCCACATGTAAGAATTTAGTGTCATCCTCCATCCATGGCCTGCCAGTTATACGACCAATAGCTGTCCACCCGGTATCTCCTGAGCCGTTATTGCGGCTCTGATTCCCGTTGGCATTAACCGACGTAGAAGCAGCTGACCATCCACCAATGGGCTCTGTTTGAAAAGCAATTCCAGTCTGCCAGCGTGGAACCGCATAATTGACACCAATACCTGTTTTGTACGTATTGGGATTATCAACGAAAGAATTGACTGACATATGACGTTCAATAAAGGTTAAGTAACGGTTACTGGCAGCTTCTTCCAAACTGAACGGTTCCTTGAATGAGCCAATTTTGTATGACAACGCATCGGTATGATTGAGCCGCAAGTAAGCATCAGTAATTCCAGACGCAACCGTACCATTGCCACGGCTAAAATCGTACTCAAATTTATAATCCCATATTTTGAAAAAATTACCTTCAACACCAAGTCGAGCACGACGGATATTCATGCCACTATTTAACTCATTGGGCGTATTGTGCCCGACGGCAGGATCAACATCGTTGATAAAATTGTATTGTGAAGCAGGCTGTATGCGCCCATTTACTGACATAGAGAAATTGCCGTCCTTGGTTTGAAAATGCAAACCACGATCATCGAAATGAGCATGAACTTTCTCGACCTCCTTGACGCGTTCTTCGAGCACTGAGACTTGATTAGCAAGCCGCTCAGTTGCAGCCTGATCAGCCACATCGGCCGTTTGTTCTTTGTGGATTGGAGTTAATTCTGCCGACTCAGTTTCTTTCGATGATTCTGCTGAAGTCCGCGATGGGGCTGATAGCACTTTCGGTGTTTCTGTTTTTTCGGAGGCATTCTCAGATTTTACAAATGATCCCAGATGTACTCGACCGGGTCCAGGTTCTGCAAAAATTTGCTTGGTTTCGGTATCAACGTAGAGATCCAGTGCCACCGCGTCTGAAATGACTCCCGCACTCATTGCAAGCGAAAACGCGAAAGCCAGTTTGGATAATTTCATATTCTGTCCTGTTTGTATTAGCAACAATTGGGACAGAATGGTAGAGGAGTAATATTACAGTTTTATGACATACATGACATTTTTGTGTCAATTAGATGACCAGACACAGAAGGTAAGTAAAGCTAGTCAGAACATAAAGAATTGAGCGTTTTCTATGTAGGCTAGGAAAATAACCGCTCAAGCTCCATCCCCGGATCATCAGCACGCATAAACGCTTCCCCCACCAGGAACGTGTTCACTTGATGCGCACACATCAAAGCAACGTCATCAGGAGTTTTAATCCCGCTTTCAGTCACTATGATCTTTTCAGATGGAATACGCTCAATTAACTGTAACGTCGTCTCCAGACGCGTTTCAAACGTTCGCAAATTGCGATTGTTAATTCCGATCAGCGGAGTATCCAACTGCAAGGCGAGATCGAGTTCTTCGGCATCATGCACTTCGACCAGCACCGCCATACCCAAGGCATGCGCCAGGGATTCAAGTTGACGCATGCGCGCCAATGGATCAGCAGCGTTTCCGTCCCCGGGGTAAGGAAATAGCAAAAATGCGGAAACGATCAATAGGATACAATCCGCACCCATCGCCCGGGACTCGAACACCTGATAATCATCGAGCATGAAATCCTTACGCAATACTGGCAACTCACACGCAGCCCGCGCCTGTTTTAAATAATCCGCACTCCCCATAAAAAACTGCCTGTCCGTCAGAATGGACAAACAAGCGGCGCCATGCCTGGCATAGCTTGCCGCAATACCAGCCGGATCAAATCCCTCAATCACCACATCGTGTGTATTCCCCATAGTCAAATCAGCCGAAGGTGCCGATGATTTTATCCGCCCACGCAATAATCCTTTGCTTGGGCTCGCTTGCTTGATCTCAGCGATCACGGCAGGCAACCCCTGATCGATTTTTGTACGTATTGCGCCAACAAAATCACGGGGAGGCATTGCCACCTCGGCTTCCGCTTGAATCTCCGGCAACGGTTTTGAGGCTTTGGCAGCGGCTACTTCCTGAGCTTTGACAGTAAGAATTTTATTCAGAATATCAGACATGCTCTGATCCTAACGACTTTCATGATTGGAAAATGCAATTAATTCGTTCATTTTTCTCATCGCTGCACCTGTTGCAAGGGCATCACGCGCTTTTTCGATACCCTCAACAAGAGAGGTAGTTATTCCTGCTACATAAATGGCTGCCCCGGCATTGAGCAGAACAATGTCTCTTGCAGGCCCGGCTTGATTATCCAACACGGACAACAACATTTCTTTCGCATGGGTCAGATCGGATACTTTAATGGTTTCAATCGGCGCGCTGGCAATGCCAAAATCTTCTGGCCGTATCGTATATTCGTAGATTTCACCCTGCTTGAGCTCCCCCACCCTCGTTTCTCCCGTGATAGTGATCTCATCCAGACCATCATAACCATGTACGACCATGACATGACGGCTGCCCAGGCGCTGCAACACACGAGTAAGGACGCTGACCAACTTAGCGTCAAACACGCCTAATAGTTGATTCCTGGCGCCAGCGGGATTGGTCAGCGGCCCCAGAATATTGAATAAGGTGCGCACGCCCAATTCTCGCCGCACTGGCGCAGCATGTTTCATGGCATTATGAAAATTGGGCGCAAACATAAACCCCACACCGATTTTCGCAATCGACTGCGCGATTTGCTGAGGCGTTTGATTGAGATGGATTCCCACCGCTTCCAGCACATCCGCACTGCCCGATTTACTAGAAACTGATCGCCCACCATGTTTGGCCACCTGTGCGCCCGTTGCTGCTGCAACGAAAGCCGAGGCAGTCGATACGTTAAAGGTATGGGATGTATCCCCCCCCGTTCCACAGGTATCGACCAGATGCGTCAAATCCGGCACATCAACTCGGGTAGCCAACTCACGCATCACCTGAGCAGCTGCGGCAATCTCTTCAGTGGTTTCCCTTTTTACACGAAGCCCGATAATGATTGCTGCCATCATTGCCGGCGATAGCTCCCCCCCCATGATTTGCCGCATGAGTGCCAACATATCGGCATACGGAATATCCCGATGCTCGATCAGATGCGTCAATATTTCTTGTGGATTCACAGATTAAATCGCTATATGAAAGGAATAAATTTCTGCTGATTAACCACTTACCAGGAAATTTTTAAGTAACTGATGACCATGCTCGCTCAGTATTGACTCTGGATGAAATTGTACGCCTTCGATGGGGAGTGATTTATGGCGCACCCCCATAATTTCACCATCTTCGGTCCAGGCGGTAATTTCCAGGCACACCGGTAAACTTGCCCGTTCAATGACCAGCGAATGATAACGGGTGGCTACAAACGGATTGGGTAAGCCACGAAATACCCCTATGTCATGATGAAAAATCGGAGAAGTCTTGCCATGCATAATCTGTTTGGCGTGGATGATTCGCCCTCCGAACGCCTGCCCGATGCTCTGGTGCCCCAGACATACCCCCAGTGTCGGAACCTGTCCGGCGTAATCTCTCAACAATGGCAAGGAAATCCCTGCCTCATTGGGCGTGCACGGCCCCGGTGAAATGACAATCCGGTCAGGATGAAGCTGCTTTATGCGCTCCAGCGTTATTTCATCATTACGAAAAACCTCGACTTCCTCACCCAACTCACCAAAATATTGCACCAGGTTATAGGTAAAAGAATCGTAATTGTCGATCATCAGCAGCATTTTTTATATCATTGGAATCAAGTAATCGTGTTGAAAACTAGCAAGCATCAAATTCGCTTGTCGATTTGTGATTTTATCATGGAATCCATCATCCACTGTCTAAATACCCCAAGGGACCA
>CAYNXU010000117.1:0-5533 GCA_964401225.1 uncultured Nitrosomonas sp. | reverse complement strand
CTGCAATGCCTCCCGCGATCGTTTCGCGCTCATTTCCTGCTGCGATGTATTAAAAAATATAACCGACCTGTATTGAGAACCGCTATCTGCTCCCTGGCGATTCAGGGTAGTCGGATTATGACAGCCCCAAAAAGTATCTAATAAATTTTCAAAGGAAATCAAAGAAGAATCATACTCTACCAATACGACTTCTGCGTGACCTGTCTCATCCGAACAAACTTCACGATAAGTAGGATGATGAGTATGACCACCAGCATACCCACACGTGACATCAGTTACACCCCGGAGGCCACGGAAAGTCGCTTCAACACCCCAGAAACAGCCGGCTCCAAAGATAATTTTCTCAATTGCCATCATCAATATACTCTGCTTTAACTGTAATACTTACAAGTAGCTCTCGAATAAAAATGAAAACCAGTCAACACAATTATACGTTTCGCACTTCAAAATTCGGCATATATACCTTCTCCCCCCCGGGAGAAGGCTGGATGAGGGATGATATGAACCGAATTTTGAGGTGCGATGAGTATATTACAGAAAAACAAAAGGCCGATGCACGACTGAAGCGCATCGGCCATTCCACAACAATCAGATTACTTAAGCGACAGAATAAAATCTGCTAGAACCTTAGCATTTTCCTCGCTAACATGTGCGTTAGGTGGCATTGGAATAGCGCCCCATACAAGCGCCTTAGGATCACTGCCATTCCTTATTTTTCCTGCCAGCATTTCAGCTGCTCCCTCTTGGCCTGCATATTTAGCAGCGATATCTTTAAGTGCTGGGCCAACGGTTTTAGTGTCCACTTGATGACAGTTCAAACACCCGCTGCTTTGCGCCAAAGTTGCATCTGCTTGCACACTGCCAACCCACATTACAGCCGATGCTGCCATTGCTCCTAACCAAACTTTTCTCATCATATTTTTTCCTTATTTGAATTATAAAGGGAATGACATTCTACCCTTAACTTCGCAGACTTGCAGCAATTCCTGTAAGCTGGTGATTTCTGGCAAGCATTTGTCACCTAGACAAACCCAGGCATTGACCTCTCGGTCTACGGGTAAGGCTTTGTTCAGACCTTGCGGCAAGCCAGTTAGTTCCATTGGCAAGGCCAGAACCAGTGCTGCAGGTGCCCGTGATGCCAGTGTTTGATGCCACTCGGCAAGCATGGCACCTTTCCCACGCAAAATAACGATCTGGGGTGGTGTGAGCCATTCTCCCAATGCTACCAACAAACTGCAATGGGAGCTTGGGTGACGTCTCATAGCGGAATAAAACAATTTGAGCGCACGCTCGGCGGACTGCAAGTAACGATATTCACCGAGCAAATGACCCAAACGTTGCAGTGACAACACTGCGAGCCCATTACCCGACGGAATGGCATTATCCTGACTAGCTTTGGGCCGATGTATAAGTTTTTCATGATCATGGCTCGTAAAAAAGAACCCGCCTAGCTCCTTATCTTCAAACTGATCTAGCAATACCTCCGCCAATGCAATGGCCAAATCCAGATCTGATTGACGAAATTCGACTTGCATGAGCCCTAGCAAGCCATCCAGTAAAAATGCATAGTCATCGAGATAGGCATTCAGAGACGCCTTTCCATCCTTATAGGCAGCCAATAACCGATTATTACGCCAAAGAGTGGTTTTGATAAAATCCACAGTTTGCAGCGCGGAATGAACCCACTCTGTGCGTTCAAATATCAGACCCGCTCGTGCCATGCCTTTGATCATCAATCCGTTCCAACCGGTTAGAATCTTTTCATCCCGGCCCGGATGAATACGCTGCTCCCGAACATTAAAAAGTTTCTTACGCGCTGATTCAATACATTGCCGCACGTCTTCTTCACTAACACCTGTATCCTTGGCGATAGCAGCCACCGGTTGATCGATTTGCAAATGCCAATATTTATTTTCAAAATTGGGAGGTAGCGCAAGGCCATAGTAGGACACAATAATGGCATATTCATCCGGGAGCAGAATTTGCCCAATCTCATCTTTATCCCAAACATAAAATTTTCCTTCTTCATGCGCTGAATCTGCATCGAGGGTCGAGTAATAGCCTCCCCCGTCTGTCTGATGGGCCTGCATCTCCCGCATCACCCAACTAGCCGTCTCTTCTGTAATTCTTTTGAACAAAGGATCACGCGTCGCAAGCCAAGTATCAGTATAAAGTTGCAACAAAAGCCCGTTGTCGTATAGCATCTTCTCGAAATGGGGAATGCGCCAGTACTGATCCGTGCTGTAACGGTAAAATCCGCCACCCAACTGGTCATAAATACCGCCGTTAGCCATTTTCTCCAGGGTAGAAGCTGTCATTTGGGATGCTTGCGCATCACCCTCAGAAAAGTAACACCACAAGCAAAATCCTAACTCCGCGGAATGGATAAATTTAGGGGCAGAACCAAAACCACCGTATTCCCGATCAAAATTTCCCAGTAACTGTGTAACGGCCTGATCGATAAGATGCCGCGAAAATGCCGGGATATTGACACCTGTCGCAGGCAATGTGTCTGCAAGGCGTTTTAATAACACGGCATTCTGCTGCTCAATGTCAGCTCTACGCGTATGATACAGATCCGCGATCTTGGGCAATAAATCAAGAAAACCATCCATACCCTGGCGTGGCAACTTAGGAAAATAAGTCCCCCCAAAAAAAGGCTTCTGTTCGGGAGTTAGAAACAAAGTCAGCGGCCAGCCGCCATGCCGATGGTTAAGCATATAATGCGCGCTCTGATATATCTGATCGAGATCAGGCCGCTCCTCGCGATCCACTTTGATGTTAATAAAGTGCTCATTCATCACTGCTGCCACTTCGGGGTCCTCGAATGACTCATGCGCCATCACATGACACCAATGACATGCGGAATAACCGATCGACAGCAGGATGGGTTTATCTTGAGTACGCGCCAGCGTAAGCGCTTCCTCTCCCCACGGGTACCACGCTACGGGATTATCCGCATGCTGCAAAAGATAGGGGCTTGTTTCACTTACCAGATGATTGGGCATAGCATTAATATAATAGATCGCTGAATCGTTATCTCACCGTTTCTTTAATCGGTAATAGCGCCACGGCTAGCAGTCGATACCAGTTTTGCATACTTCGCCAGCACACCGCGGGTATAACGTGGCTCGGGCGGTTGCCATGCAGCGCGGCGGCGCGCGAGCTCATCCTCCGAGACATTAAGTTGCAATAGGCGCTGGGTTGCATCAATCGTAATCGAGTCACCTTCCTTCACTAGCGCGATGGTTCCCCCGACAAAAGCTTCCGGTGCGACATGCCCGACTACCATGCCATACGTCCCGCCAGAGAATCGCCCGTCCGTGATCAACCCAACCGAATCGCCGAGACCTTCGCCAATCAATGCTGAAGTCGGTGACAGCATTTCCCGCATACCCGGCCCACCCCGTGGACCTTCATAGCGAATGATGACGACATCTCCCGCCTGAATTTTTCTGGCAAGAATAGCAGTCATGCACGCTTCCTCAGAATCGAATACACGCGCAGGCCCGGTAATCTTGGGATGTTTCACCCCGGAAATTTTAGCGACTGAACCCTCTGGCGATAAATTCCCTTTAAGAATAGCCAAATGACCCTGCGCATATAAAGGATTGCCCCATGGTCTGATCACATTCTGATCCTCACGGGGTTGCTCGGGCACATCTCGCAGCACTTCCGCTACGGTTTCGCCGCTGATCGTCATGCAATCTCCATGGAGCAAACCGTGCACCAGCAGCATTTTCATGACTTGAGGTATGCCACCCGCATGATGCAGTTCTGTTGTGACATAGCGCCCCGAAGGTTTCAGGTCACATAACACAGGCACCCGCGCACGGATTTCTTCAAAATCGTCAATTGTCAGATCGACCTCCGCCGCATGCGCAATCGCCAATAAATGCAGCACCGCATTGGTCGATCCACCGACCGCCATCACCACAGAGATGGCATTTTCCAGCGATTTGCGCGTGATCAAATCACGTGGGCGAATCTGCTTATTGATGGCTTCCACTAAAACTTCTGCCGAACGCGCCGCACTGACGCGCTTTTCTTCATCCTCCGCAGCCATGGTTGATGAGTAAGGCAAACTCATGCCCATCACTTCGATGGCTGATGACATGGTGTTGGCGGTAAACATGCCGCCACAGGCCCCAGCACCGGGACAAGCGTGCCGCTCGACTTCCAGCAATTCCTTGTCGTCGATACGGTGCGCGCTATACTGCCCGACGGCTTCGAATGCGCTCACGATCGTCAAGTCCCGCCCTTTGTAATGGCCTGGTTTGATGGTTCCGCCATAGACAAAGATCGCCGGCACATTCATCCTCGCCAGCGCAATCATGGCCCCCGGCATATTTTTATCACAGCCTCCTATCGCAATTACGCCATCCATGCTTTCTGCTTGTACCGCCGTTTCGATCGAATCAGCGATGACTTCGCGTGACACGAGTGAATATTTCATCCCTTCGGTTCCCATGGAAATACCATCGGATACCGTAATCGTGCCAAACATTTGCGGCATAGCACCCGCTCTTCGCAAGGCACGTTCGGCGCTGAGCGAAAGTTCATTGAGCCCCATGTTGCAAGGAGTAATGGTAGAAAACCCATTAGCCACCCCCACGATGGGTTTATCAAAATCTCCATCTCCAAACCCCACTGCTCGCAACATAGCCCGATTGGGTGTACGTTTTGCTCCCTGAGTAATGGCTTGACTACGTTTATTATTTGGCATGATTTCTCCTGAAGAACCTTAAATGCAATTTGATGATGACGCCGTACGCTGCTGCAATGCGCATACTTACCGTATAATGCTCATTTTACCGTAAATCAGCCCGTTACCTATGCTTATCCATCCTCAATTCGATCCGGTCGCAATCTCCATTGGTCCACTTTCCATCCATTGGTATGGCCTGATGTATTTGCTGGGCTTCCTGCTCTTTATTTTGCTTGGTCGCTATCGCATCAAACAAAACCCGCAATCCGCATTCACCAATACGATACTCGACGATGCACTTTTCTATGGTGTACTGGGCGTCATTCTGGGAGGACGATTAGGGCATGTGCTGTTTTACCAATTCAGTTATTACTTACAGCACCCGCTAGAAATATTCGCAATCTGGCAAGGCGGCATGTCATTTCATGGTGGCTTTATTGGCGTCATCGTCGCCATGATCTTGCTGGCACGTAAACATAACCTTCCATGGCTAACTGTAACTGATTTCATTGCACCCCTCGTACCGCTCGGACTAGGCGCAGGCCGTATCGGTAATTTCATCAATGGCGAATTATGGGGCCGCCCTACCGAAGTAGCCTGGGGTATGGTTTTTCCCCACGTCGACAATCTGCCACGCCACCCCTCGCAACTTTACGAATTCGCGCTGGAAGGCATTGCCCTATTCATTCTGCTCTGGATCTATTCCAGCAAACCCCGCCCCGTTGGCGCTGTCTCCGGCATGTTCATGATTGGCTATGGCGTATTCCGCTCGTTTGCAGAATTCTTTCGTGAACCGGATGATGGCTTCATGGGCATATTAACCCT
>CAYNXU010000116.1:0-5588 GCA_964401225.1 uncultured Nitrosomonas sp. | reverse complement strand
GAATCTATTGTTGCTGCGGTCTGATGTGACGTTTGACTTTGTCTGGGAGACTGTTCGAGATTGATCTACTGCGGACGAGCCTGGTTGGCCGGATTTTCCGATCCTTTTCGTTGAATAGGGCAGCTATTCGCCTCAAATAATCGAAAAATCCAGCATAACGAGCCTCGCTTTCGCTATGATTATTACTCTCAGGCAGCCTCCTTAGGGTCAACTTTTCCACCCAAGCCCCGAATTCCAGAGTTAATGCTCGCTCTTTTTACTTCGATCGACATCAATTGCGGTTACCTGACTCCCTGTATTTCCCCATGCATTCCTGATAAAAGATACTACGAGCGCAATCTCTTCATTGCGAAGGATTTGTTGAAATGGCGGCATTCCGTAAGGCCGAGGGTTGGCTGCTGTCGTCGCCGGATAGCCTCCGTTTAAGACACTGCGTATCGTATTCAAGGGAGAGGTCATGATAACGCTTCGATTACCTGCCAGTGCTGGGTAGATGCCCGGTACACCTTCCCCGGAAGCGCCATGACAGCCTTGACAGTATTTTTCATACAACTGTGCTCCCTGTGCTATATGCTCCTGCCGGTTTTCTGATAGGACCGGGGGGCGTGTATTAGACGTATCATCCTTATTATTTTCTGCAATAGATTTAAGATAAACTGCCATTGCACGAATATCTTCCCTTGATAAATACTGAAGGCTTTGTCGGATAATCGTCGCCATAGGGCCTGAAGCCACTGCGTGTTCCGATACGCCGGTTGCAAGTAGTTCGGCAGTTTCGTCGATTGTCCAATCGCCACTACCTGCTTCCAGGTGTGAAATCAAGGACGGGGCATACCAATTCATACCCATTATTCGTCCACCCGTTAATGCAGCGTTATCACTGGCTCCTAATAGATTGCGGTTGGTATGACAGGCATTGCAATGGCCCAGTCCCTGTACCAGATAAGCGCCTCGATTCCATTCTTCATTTTGGGATCGATCCGGCGTATAGATTCCTTCCTTGAAATATAATGCGCGCCAGATATACAAGAGCGGCCTGAAATTATAGGGGAAGCGGATATCGCTCGGTGGGTTGACTTGGGAAACTGCCGGTAGAGACTTTAAATAGGTATATATTGCGCTGGCATCTTGCCGCGTCACTTTGGTATATTCGGTATAAGGAAAAGCCGGGTAGAGCAAACGGCCATCACGTGATTTTCCCTGATGTAATGCCTGCCAGAAATCCTCTTCGGACCAATAGCCTATGCCTGTTTCTTTATCAAACGTGATGTTAGGAGTAACGAAAATACCAAAGGACGTAGACAGTCGGCGCCCTCCCGCAAATGGTTGACCGCCTTGAGCAGTATGGCATCCCATACAATTCCCGGCGCGTGTAAGATAGGCGCCAAGTTTTAGCTGCTGATCAGAAGAGGGGGGATCAAGTGTTTCATTGGTTGTTTTCTCCTCAAGAACGATACTGCTGCAGCGATGGGCCAATTCGGATGAAAGCGTATTGATTGTATTGGGTTTTCCTGAGACAGATTGTATTGGCAGCCACTTTGCAATGGCATTGACTTCGTCGTCAGTCAGTTTTTTAGCAATCTCGGACATGCAATCGGAGAACTGGCCACGCATTAATCCACCATTGCGCCAACTACCAAATTGTGCCGCAATATAAGCACGAGGCAAACCCAGCAATCCGGGAATGAACGGCTCTATACCTATCAAGGCATCACCATGACAAGCACTGCATGCCGGAATATCTCTTGCCGGATATCCTGAATAAATGAGTTGCTCCGCCAGCTTGATTTCATCAGGTTGCATGTCGATCTGCTCAAAGGGTAGGAATGGTGTTTGCAGAGTGGAAAAATAATGGGCTATTTCCAACAGGTAGGCATCAGACATATTTTCAAGCAAATTAGCCATTGGCTGATAATGGCGTCGACCATCCCTGAAATTGCGTAGCTGATTAAAAAGATAGCCCTGTGGCTTGCCAGTTATGCGGGGATAATAAGCATGCTGCTCCACTTTGTCTTCGTCACCATGGCAGACTGTACATGCCTTAACGCGCTCTGCGATTGTGTCGAGCGCATCATTAGCAGCATTTGCCGCAGACGCAATAAAAAGAAAACCAATTAGAATGAGATGTGCCATGTGTGTATTCCCTTGCTATTCAGGGGCGCTGTTAGTATACCGCTGCCGTCACGATAGGCGGCTACGTATGAGAGAAATTGCCTTTTTGCTGATTTTCTCTACTTGTGGGATCTTTGCCGGTAAGTTTCGTATAGACAAATCCCGGCGCTAACCGATACATTCAGGCTTTCGACACTGCCGGTCATAGGAATCCGTACTAGTTGATCACAGGTCTCGCGGGTTAATCGCCGTAGGCCTTCATGCTCGGCACCCAATACCCAAGCTACTGAACCCTCAAGTGCAATGGTTTCAAGGGAATAATTTGCGTCGGCTGCGGTGCCTATAATCCAGATCTCTTGTTCCTTGAGTTCACGTAACGTTCTGGCTAGATTGGTGACAGTAATAAACGGTACGGAATCAACTGCGCCACTGGCCACTTTATGCACTGTGGCGGTGAGTCCAACAGAGCGATCCTTGGGGGCAATGACGGCATGAGCACCCAATGCATCTGCTACGCGTAGACACGCACCCAAATTATGGGGGTCCTTGATACCATCTAATATGAGGAGTAAAGCAGGTTCGCTTAGTGTTCCCAGAACATCTTCAATGGTCAAGTTGCTTTGAGTCATTGTGATGCTGGCGATCACCCCTTGATGTCGTGATGTGCCTGAAATTTTATTAAGTCGCGTATTATCGCAATGTATTAAGCGAATATTCTTAATTTCGGCGTGTTTAACTAGATCGCGCGTACGTTGATCATGGCGTGTCGCATCAATATAAATTTCTTTGACACTGTCCGGATTTTGCCGCAAGCGGCTCATAATTGCATGAAAGCCGAAAATGTGTTGCATCTGAGGCATATTGTTAAATAAACAAGGTAATTGGGTCTGCTCTGCTCAAAATTTAGCAAAATATATTAGTGTGGATGAGTGATCAATTTGATGGCATCCGCACAAACTTACAGTGTTTGTCTTATTGAGAATTGATAGATTTTTGTTTTCTCGCTGTTAATGACGCAGTGCCGTGTTAATGGATTTTCTTCATAGAATCTTCAGCAAGGATAAAATCAATTTTACGAGTTTCCAGATCAACACTTACAAGCTTGACTTGCAAGCGATCACCCAGGCGATATCTTTTTCCAGTACGCTCGCCGTACAACATGTGTTTAGTGCTGTCGAAATGAAAGTAGTCGCTGGGTAATTCTGATATATGCACTAATCCTTCCACATAAATTTGATCAAGTGCCACAAACAATCCGAAGGCAGTGACGCCACTGATTACACCGTCAAAGCATTGGCCTATTTTGTCCTGTATATAAAAACACTTAAGCCATGCTTCTACATCACGGGTTGCATCATCTGCGCGCCGCTCGGTTAAAGAGCAATGTTTGCCAAGTTCCTGCCAATCGCCAATAGCGGGGGAATAAGTGTTGCTATTGAGTACTGCCTTGATAGCGCGATGTACTAACAAATCAGGATAGCGTCGTATGGGCGAAGTGAAATGCGTATAGGCTTCATAGGCCAGGCCGAAATGTCCGGTGTTTTCAGGACTGTACATCGCTTGCCGTAGTGATCTTAGCATGACGGTTTGTAATAATTGTGCTTCCGGCCTGTCGTTGATTTTAGCTAAGGTTTTAGCATAATCTTTAGCATGTGGCTCATTACCTCCCCCCAGTTGCAAGCCGAATTCCTTGAGGAAATCACGCAGAGCGGTAAGTTTTTCTGGTGTGGGTCCTTCATGAATGCGATATAAGACAGGTTGCTTATGTTTTTGCAAAAAATCCGAGGCGCAGACGTTGGCCGCTAGCATGCATTCTTCAATCAGGCAGTGGGCTTCGTTGCGCTGTACTGGAAGTATCTGTTCAATTTTTCCTTGATCATTGAAGAACATTTGAGTTTCTATCGTTTCAAAATCAATTGCTCCTCGTCTTTTGCGTGCTTTTTTTAAAACCTTGTAAGCTTTGAAGAGTAATTGAATGTGCGGGAGTAACTCAGTATATTGCTTTGTATCGGTATTCTTGGGTTTATCCAGTAGAGTTGCAACCTCGTTGTAGGTGAGCCGGGCATGAGAGCGCATGACTGCCGGGTAAAATTGGTAATCTTGATAATCTCCGGCTGTGGTTAATTGAATTTCGCATACCATGCAAAGACGATCGACTTGCGGATTGAGTGAACATAATCCATTAGAGAGTACTTCTGGCAGCATAGGGATTACACGCCGTGGAAAATAAACTGAATTGCCGCGTTCGAATGCTGCGCTGTCTAGTGGGTCATTGTCATGCACATAATGACTGACATCAGCAATAGCTACATATAATCGATAATCTTTTCCATCGCGTTCACAGTAAACTGCATCATCAAAATCACGTGCGGTTTCCCCATCAATGGTAATTAAGGGCAAATGGCGTATATCCTTACGCTTGGCGAGATCTTTCTTTAAAACTTTTTTAGGGAATTTGGTGGATTTTTTTTCTACTTCGGGTGAGAACTCGTAAGGTAAATCGTGTTTTCGCAGTGCAATCTCAATTTCCATGCCGGGTGAGGTATAGTCACCGAGAATTTCAATCACATGCCCAATGGGTTGGATATGAATATCAGGTTGCTGAATGACTTTCACTATCACTACCTGGCCAGGCTTAGCTTCCATGGTTGCTTCGCGAGGAATGAGAATTTCCAGGTTTATGCGCTTGTTTTCGGCAACGACGAAAAAAATGCCATGCTTGGCATAAAATCTTCCAATCAATTGCGCATTGGCGCGTTCCAGGACTTCTACAATTTTGCATTCCCGGCGACCGCGGCGATCGATACCGATTTCACGTACGATGACACGATCGCCGTGAAATACCTTATGCATTTCCTTGGGACCAAGATATAAATCCGGGCTGCCATCATCAGTAATCAGAAAACCATAGCCATCGCTGTGTCCTTGTACCGTTCCTTTGATGAGCTCAAGTTTTTCGGTGACGCAGATATCCCCTTTACGATTGCGGATAATCTGGCCTTCACGGATCATCGCGTTCAACCGGCGATTAAAGAAATCAATTTCTGTGGGGGTTATATCCAGCAGTTTCCGTAAAGTGGCTTCACTTATGGGAATACCTTGCTCTTCGAGAATTTTTAAAATAAATTCCCGGCTTGGCAAAGCCGTGCCGTAACGCTCGCTTTCGCGTGCGAGAAAAGGATCAAGTTTACGAAGCTGTTTTTCTTTACTTTTCTTCTTGATTGACAAAACAATGGTTTCCTATAGAATCACGGATTCTTCACTTAGCCTGGTCTAAAGCACGGGTGTAAGCGTTGCCCAGATGGCGGAATTGGTAGACGCGCATGGTTCAGGTCCATGTGCCTTCGGGTGTGGAGGTTCGAGTCCTCTTCTGGGCACCAGACGTTCATCATGACATTTTGGGATGTATTGAATATTTTTCAATAAATTATCCCCTCCCTTCAAAGAGCAAAACTAAAATCACTTGGTAAATTTTT
>CAYNXU010000115.1:0-5599 GCA_964401225.1 uncultured Nitrosomonas sp. | reverse complement strand
TCGGATGTACTGGATTGCCAATGGTTACAGCAACTGATGAGTTTTGGGTTGTTGAGCGGCACCTTTCGTCCGAAAGATGAGATATGTGCACTGCGAGCCATATCTCGCCAACGCGATATGCTGATCCGTTATCAAGCGCGGCATGTGCAACATATGCAGAAGGCTCTCGCACAAATGAACGTGCAATTGGCAAATGTGATTTCGGATATCGTGGGCGAGACTGGACAAAAGATTGTTCGGGCCATCATTGCAGGTGAGAGGGATGGGCGCATCCTGGCGAATCTCAAGAGCAACCGTATCCGGGCAAGCAAAGACGAGATTGCGAAATCGCTGGTCGGGAATTGGCGCGAAGAACACCTGTTTGCACTCAAGCAAGCGATGTCGCTTTATGATGCCTACAGCGAACGACTCAACGAATGTGACCGGCAGCTTGAAACCATGCTTGCGGCACTTCAGATACACAAGGTAGACATCAGCCAGGAAAAGCGTCGCTCCAATGTCAAGAACGCCCCCAAGTTTGACTTGCGCACCCATCTGATTGGCATGTGCGGGGTTGATTTGACGCGAATTGACGGCATCGAAGTGACGACTGCGATGAAAGTCCTGAGTGAAGTGGGCGCAGACATGAGCCGGTTCAAAAGTACGAAGCAGTTTGCCTCGTGGCTTGGGCTGTGTCCAGGAACAAAGATATCGGGCGGAAAAGTGCTGTCGGGGGCAAGCAAGCGCACAGCGAACCGTGCTGCCCAGGCGCTGCGCATGGCAGCAGTTTCATTGAAATCCAGTCAGTCTGCATTGGGTGCCTATTACAGGAGATTATGTGGCAGGCTCGACAAGGCGAAGGCAATCACAGCGACAGCACACAAACTGGCGCGCTTGATCTACACGATGCTGACGAAAGGAACAGAGTACGTCGATAAAGGGCAGGGTTACTATGAGGAACGATACCGTCAACGCGTACTGCATCATCTGACAGTTCGTGCTCGGAAGATGGGATTTAATCTTACCCCTGTTCCTGAGACCACTTAATATTTGTTGTAAAAACAGTGTGTTATATTTGTTTCTTGAAAGAGGTGCCCTATATTTATTTGTTGAGTAATGCCAATGACCTCATTTGATCGACCCCCTCCCAACGCTTTGTTAGCTTTGGACAAATAACCCATTAAAGGGTAAAATCCCCGCTTCTTATCATAGGTTAATCAACAAAACTGGAGAAAATTATATGGCAGTCACAACCGAGCAAAAAGCTAAGGTGGTGCGTGACTATCAAAGAGCCGCGGGAGATACTGGTTCTCCTGAAGTACAAGTGGCCCTTTTGACTACTCGCATCAACGATTTAATCAATCACTTCAAATCTCATATTAAAGATCATCATTCCCGCCGCGGCTTACTTAGAATGGTAAGTCACCGACGTAAATTACTCGATTACTTAAAAAAGAAAAACAACGATAGTTATCTTGCGCTAATTGAGCGCCTTGGTTTACGCAAATAATTAACTTGTTAGCTTTCTACCCTAGCCTGGATGAGTTTTGAGTAATTGTTTAAACTTTTTTAGCTATACAATAAAGAAGGATCGCTAATTGAAACTGATCAAAAAAAGTATTACCTATGGTCGCCATAAACTTACCTTGGAGACCGGAGAAATTGCGAGACAAGCTCATGGCGCAGTAATGGTTACGATGGATGACACGGTTGTATTAGTTACCGTCGTAGGTGATAAAAACACAAAACCCGGACAAGATTTTTTCCCTCTCACCGTTGATTATCAAGAGAAATTCTATTCTGCAGGACGTATTCCAGGCAGCTTTTTCAAGCGTGAAGGCCGCCCGTCAGAGAAAGAAACGCTCACCTCTAGATTGATTGATCGCCCTATTCGACCATTATTTCCTGCTGGCTTTTATAATGAAGTACAAGTAGTTGCAATGGTTTTATCATCCGAAAGTGAAGTGGATGCCGACATACCTGCCATGATTGGCGCCTCAGCTGCGCTGGTGCTATCGGGCATTCCATTTGACGGCCCTATCGGAGCCGCTCGTGTTGGCTATATCAATGATGAGTATGTGCTCAACCCGACCATGAGCGAGCTTAAACAAACACAGCTTAATCTGGTTGTAGCAGGAACACAACAAGCGGTTCTCATGGTTGAATCAGAAGCAACGGAATTGTCTGAAGAGATCATGTTAGGCGCGGTGATGTATGGCCATGAACAAATGCAATTAGTCATTGAAGCTATCAATGAATTCGCGGATGAAGCTGGCGTTACCGCATGGGACTGGAAACCTGCCGAAAAAGATCTCGCTCTAACTGAAAAAATTAAGCAATTGGCAGAAGCCGATCTGCGCAACGCATTCCAAATAAAACAAAAGCAAATCAGATCTGAAACCATTAAAGAAATCTGGCAACGCGTCTATACCGAGTTAGGCGTCGGTAGTGAAGGCGGGCCAAGTGAGCAATCCGTCAAAGAAATTGGATTTGAGCTCGAATCCCAGATTGTGCGTACTCGAATTCTTGATGGAGAACCTCGTATAGATGGACGCAGCACTCGAACTGTTCGTCCCATTACTATACGTAACGGCGTGCTACCACGCACGCACGGCTCTGCATTATTCACGCGAGGAGAAACCCAAGCATTAGCTGTCGCAACCTTAGGAACCGCTCGCGACGAACAAAAGATCGATACATTGCAAGGGGATTACTCAGAACGTTTCATGCTTCATTACAACATGCCTCCTTATGCTACCGGTGAAATTGGGCGAGTTGGCACACCGAAACGCCGCGAAATCGGCCATGGGCGTCTAGCAAAGCGTGCATTAGTCGCAGTACTTCCCTCAACCGAGGAATTTGGCTACTCATTACGAGTTGTTTCCGAGATTACAGAATCCAATGGTTCGAGCTCCATGGCCTCAGTTTGTGGTGGATGCCTCGCTTTAATGGATGCCGGTGTACCCTTAAAAACTCACGTAGCAGGCATTGCTATGGGGCTGATTAAGGATGGAAATCGATTTGCTGTACTTACCGACATTCTTGGCGATGAAGATCATCTCGGTGACATGGATTTTAAGGTTGCCGGAACAGAGAAAGGTATCACTGCACTGCAAATGGATATCAAAATTCAGGGGATCACCAGGGAAATCATGCAAGTAGCTCTCTTACAGGCTAAAGAAGGTCGTTTGCATATCCTGGATATTATGAAACTAGCGATGCCTGCTACCCGGGAAAATATCTCAACACACGCTCCACGTATTATTAAGTTCAAAATTAATCCCGAAAAAATTCGCGATGTCATTGGCAAGGGCGGCGCAGTAATACGCGCACTTACCGAAGAAACGAATACGACAATTGATATTACTGATGATGGCACAGTCATGATCGCGTGTATCAATAGCGAGGGAGGCGAGTTAGCCAAGAAACGTATTGAAGATATTACCGCCGAAGTGGAAGTAGGTAAAATATACACAGGCGTAGTATTAAAGTTGCTTGATTTTGGTGCAATTGTCAGTATCTTGCCGGGAAAAGATGGCTTATTGCACATCTCCCAAATTGCTAATGAACGCGTAGAGGATGTAGCTACTCACCTTAAAGAAGGTCAATCTGTTCGAGTAAAAGTGCTCGAAGCTGATGATAAAGGGCGACTCCGATTAAGCATGAAAGCAGTTACTGCTGAAGAAACTGAAAATGTAATTTCCTAATTGGATTTCTCAATCTGATTAGACTATCCAGCATCAAAAAGTGAGCGTTGCCCTATTTGAAATTAACAAAAGGCAACGCTTATTTTTAATGTTCAATTCATAGAGGTTTTCCAAACAGACCATTATGGCTGCCGCTCATTTGTTTTGCGTAAATAAAAATCTACAAATCGTGCGACAGAGCAATGAAACCAATCCAAAAAATATGGAATCCCTCAATGATTCTTTTTCACCATACGACGCAAACGCCTCACACCAAAAAATACAACCATAACTACGATTGGAATTGCAGCACCGGTGATTAATTCCACGTTAATGGCATACCCAGCAGCTTTAACCGCTTTAAGTCCATAGCCTACAATACCGATCAAATAATAACTGAGGACAACAACCGATAACCCCTCGACGGTTTCTTGCAAGCGTAGTTGTAAGTGCGCCCGATTATCCATGGATTTCAATAGATCGCGGATCTGTGATTCCATGGAAATGTCCACACGTGTACGCAGCATCGACGAGGCGCGTGTCACGCGCAAAGAAAGAATCTCCAAGTGAGAGCGTACCAAATCGAAAGTCCCCATTGCCGAAGTCACTCGCTGTTTCCTGAATTCATACAACATTTGCAATCCTTCAATGCGCTCTTCCCTCAATTCAACGATACGCTGTTGCATGATAGCGTAATAAGTTTGCGATGCGCTAAATCGGTGACTAGTTTGAGCAGAAATTTTCTCAACCTCTGCGGCCAGTCTGGTCAATTCACCAAGCAAATGCTGTTCATCTTCAATACCGGTCAACTCATTACAGGCAATCAACTCAGCCAAGCGATCATCATAGCGCTCCAACTGCGGAGTCACTTTACGCGTCAGCGTTAACGGCAGTATCGCCAGCATACGATACGTCTCAATTTCCAGCAGACGCTGCACCAATCTCCCAACCTGGCGACTGCGTAAATTATCATCATGAATCAAAATTCGGCTAAATCCATCTGCATGAATCTGATTATCGCTCCAAACACTGGCACTCCCCCCCGACACCTTTGAACCAATCACAGTATTGGACGCAAATAAACTGGCTAACTCACTCAAGCTACGGCTAGGGCGAGATCGGTCATCCAGTACAATATGCGTGGCAACTAACACTTCACCGGGCAGACTAGCCAACCAATCTTGAGGGATATACGTAATCGCTGGTTTGGCAAAAGGAATATCGAATGGACCTTTGCAATAGACGGTATAAGTTGAATATTCAGTATGGCGTTCCCAACGTAAGCGGAAATCACCTAATTCTGCGCTAAATTGATCAAAGTGCATATTTGGTGGCGAAATACCGTAGCGACCACAGAGCTGAACAATTAACTGACGCTCCTGATCGACCCATTGACGATCAGACAAAAGCACCAAATGTGATAGCTGAGCAGGAATACCAACCAATTCATAAACATCGGCATTAAGTTCGGCGTGGAGGTCGTGCCGCTCCGGGTGTTCTGGAATCCCTAACAAGCGATTTTCTGAAAAGAGGCGATCTATAGCATCCGATTGCGGAAATAAAGGAGGAAAATTCATATCACATGAGATCTCAGAAGTTTCAGAAAAATTAAAATAGAGATTATCATGACACAAATAGAAGTAACATCCAGTTTCTTCTGAAAGCCTATGAAAAATAAGGATTTGCTGAAATATCTCAGCAATATAGGAATAGTATCTGATTACCGATTAAAATCATCAAGAATTACTCCAGAATCTGAGCGTGACTAATTGCCTGACAAGTAATATTCGGGGAGAATTTTTTTACATCGCCAGAGAAAAATACCGGGCTCTTAAGCCAACATCTGCTAAGAATGTATGCTAATTTACTTATGGGCGCCTCTAAAAATTCAGAGTTTTAAACAAGACGAGGCGAGAACAAAAAATATTGACGCA
>CAYNXU010000114.1:0-5600 GCA_964401225.1 uncultured Nitrosomonas sp. | reverse complement strand
GGAAGCGTGTTCTGCTTGGTATCACCGGGGGTATCGCAGCGTATAAAGCTGCCGAACTTGCGCGCCTACTCACACAAGATGGCGTTGAAGTTCAAGTTGTGATGACTGAAGCGGCGTGTCATTTTATCGGCCCCGCCACCTTACAGGCATTAACTGGCAAACCTGTCTATACACAACTCTGGGATGATAGCGTTAGCAACAGTATGGCGCATATTGACCTATCACGGGCAGCTGATGTTATTTTAGTCGCGCCCGCA
This sequence comes from uncultured Nitrosomonas sp., assembly GCA_964401225.1. Classification (GTDB taxonomy): domain Bacteria; phylum Pseudomonadota; class Gammaproteobacteria; order Burkholderiales; family Nitrosomonadaceae; genus Nitrosomonas. The sequence continues at coordinate 5,343 of CAYNXU010000114.1, read as the reverse complement.
AGCGCTGATTTCATTGCTAAAATTGCACATGGTCATGCAGATGATCTGCTCTCAACATTATGTCTCGCGCGTAACTGCCCATTAATGGTTGCCCCTGCTATGAACAGGCAAATGCTAGAAAATCCTGCAACGCAACGCAATCTGATCACCTTGCAGAACGATAGCATCACCATTCTCGGTCCGGTTTACGGCACTCAAGCATGTGGCGAAACTGGATTAGGACGTATGCTGGAAGCAGACGACCTTTTTAAAGCCGTACAGAATTTTTTTCAACCCGGATCATTGTTGCAAGGCAAACGAATACTTATTACGGCAGGACCTACTTTTGAAGCTATCGATGCCGTACGCGGAATTACCAATTTAAGTTCTGGAAAAATGGGGTTCGCCATTGCAAATGCCGCACGTGAGGCAGGTGCTGAAGTTACCTTAATCTCTGGTCCGGTTTGCTTGGCTTATCCTGCCGTCAAGAAACTCATCACCATAACAAGCGCGAACGACATGCTGGCAGCAGTCAAAAACGAAGTTCCTGCTACTGATATTTTTATAAGTGTTGCAGCAGTTGCAGACTACCGTCCCGCTACCCGTCATACTCAAAAAATAAAAAAAACAGATAATCATTGGACACTCGAACTTGTACCGAATCCCGATATCCTACAATACGTAGCTAATCTGCCTAATCCACCATTTTGTGTTGGCTTTGCTGCCGAAACAGATGACCTGGATAATCATGCCGAAATCAAACGCCGCAAAAAGAACCTTCCTTTGCTCGTCGCTAATTTTGCTCAGGATGCGATAGGCACAGATGAGAGCACATTAATGCTGTTTGATGATAGTGGCAAACATACACTACCTAATGCACCTAAGATCGTACAAGCACAGCGATTGATCGAGCATATCGCCCTGCTGTATAAAGAACATCAAATATAAGTTGCTTACATGATAAAAATTGACATCAAAATACTTGACCTACGTTTAAAAAATCAACTACCGGCCTATGCTACGCCAGGTTCAGCCGGCTTAGATCTTCGTGCGTGTACTGAGCAGCCCATTCAGGTACAACCCGGGGAAACACAACTAATCCCAACAGGCATTGCGATTCACTTGAATGACCCAGGATTCGCTGCAGTGGTGCTGCCCCGTTCCGGTTTAGGACATAAACACGGTATCGTGTTGGGTAATCTGGTTGGCTTGATTGACTCAGATTATCAAGGGCAAATATTAGTTTCTTGCTGGAATCGTGGACAAGCAAGCTTCTTGTTGAACCCACTAGAGCGGATCGCACAACTGGTCATCGTGCCTGTCGTACAGGCTCAATTTAACGTCGTGGAAAATTTTCATCCAAGCGATCGTGGTGAAGGTGGTTTTGGAAGTACAGGTAAATGTTAAGGTACTTATTCATCACGATCATCATTTTTCTATTGCCCGCAACAATGAGCTCAGATACCTTGGCTACACCTCCAGTTATTTCGCTGAAGATTCTTGACCACCCACTTTACGCAGAGGTTGCACCTACCCCATCGACGCGCTCAAAAGGACTGATGTATCGCTCGCAGTTAGATGAGAATAGTGGCATGCTTTTCATTTTTCCCAGTACAGGCATTTACGGCATGTGGATGCGCAATACATTGATTCCTCTCAGTGTCGCTTTTCTTGATGAGCAGGGTGTCATCCTGAATATTGCTGATATGGCCCCGCACTCCACTAAGCCACATTATGCTGCCAAACCGGCAAAATATGCACTTGAAATGAATCTTGACTGGTTTGCTAAAAAAGGGATCACGGCAGGTCATCAGGTGCATGGTCTCGAACACGCACCTGAAGCAGAGTAACCGCACCCAGAAAGATTTCTCTTCAAAGCTATTTTGAAATTCTACCGCATCTGAGGTAGCAATCCTTTTACTGCACGCATCATCTTCGCCATTCCCCCTTTGTTAACCATTTTCATCATCTTGCGCGCCTGCTCAAATTGTGCGAGCAAACGATTTACCTCTTGAACAGAAACACCTGATCCTACAGCAATACGACGTTTACGCGATGCCTTAATGATTTCTGGCTTGGCACGCTCTTGTTGGGTCATTGCATTAATGATGCCTTCGGTGCGATTGATTATTTTATCGTCCACCTTCATATTCTGAGCTGCCTGGGTCAATTGATGAGGTAATTTTTCCAGCATGGCACTCATGCCCCCCATTTTTTTCATTTGCTGAAATTGCATCTTGAAATCGTCAAGGTCGAATCCCTTGCCTGATTTCATTTTCTTCATCAACTGCTCAGCTTCTTTCTGATCGGCGCTACGCTGCGCTTCTTCAATCAATCCCAGTACATCCCCCATGCCCAGGATACGAGAGGCCATGCGATCAGGGTAAAAGGGCTCCAAACCAGTCAATTTCTCAGCAACCCCCGCAAACTTGATCGGCTTACCCGTTATCTGCCGCACCGATAACGCCGCACCGCCACGCGCATCCCCATCAAGCTTGGTCAAGATTACCCCCGTCAAAGGCAGCGCATCAGCAAATGCCTTCGCAGTATTCACAGCATCTTGCCCTTGCATTGCATCAACGACAAAAAGTGTTTCGATAGGTTTAAGCAATGCCTCAAGCTCACTGATCTCCTGCATCATCGCTTCATCAATACCCAGACGACCTGCAGTATCGACGATCACCACGTCATGGTGATGTTTACGAGAATAATCAAGTGCTGCAGCGCTAATTTCCACAGGCCGCTGACCTGTTTGCACAGGAAAAAAATCAGCTCCAACTTGACTGGATAACAGTTTCAATTGATCGATGGCAGCAGGCCGGTAGATATCACATGAAACCAACAACACTTTCTTCTTGTTATCTATCAACCATTTAGCCAGCTTTCCACTGCTTGTGGTTTTTCCTGCACCTTGCAATCCAGCCATGAGGATAACGGCAGGCGGGGTAGTGCTGAGATTGAGTTCCGCTTTTTCTCCTCCCATGATAGCGATGAGTTCTTGATGAACAACCCCTACCAGGGCCTGTCCAGGAGAGAGGCTATCCATCACGTCCCGGCCAACTGCCTTTTGTTTCACCCGCTCAATAAAATCCTTAACGACAGGTAAAGCAACGTCGGCTTCCAGTAAAGCCATGCGCACCTCGCGCAAAGCAGCCTGTATATTACTTTCGGTTAATCTCGCTTCTCCACGCAGTGATTTGATTACACCGGAAAGTCGTTGAGTCAGATTATCAAACATCTTTATCCCTCAAAAATTTAATATTGATCGTTGAACACTATAAAATTCAAATTCTAATAATAGCGCTTTGAATTTATACAAGCGCAATGTAGACTGAACAAATCCGTTTTTTAGATCTGTTACATTTATTGCTCAGCATGCTAGTTTATATCCTTGCTTTTTTGTTCTATCTTTTAGTTGGATGGCATTTCTGGCGCACCCGGTGGAAAAAGCAGTCCATCTCTCACAATGATAGTGCTAACACAAGTAGCCTATTCATTACCAAGTGGGAACGTTTTATTATACTTGTCCCACTCACACTTCATGGTTTAATACTTTACCAATCTATATTTATAGATGCTGGACTGAGTTTTGGTGTGGGTAACGCAATCTCATCCATTGTATGGCTAACCGCTCTGATTTACTGGTCCTCTGGCTTTTTTTCTCGCCTGCAAGAATTACAGAATTTAATTGCACCCCTTGCACTTGTCGCAGCAATCGCCGTATTATTGCCGTTAGCACTTCCTTCACTCCGCCCTCTTGAGAATACAGAATTACCTGCATTTAAGGCACACCTGCTGATTGCCATGCTTGCCTACAGTTTATTGACTATCGCCGCACTGCATGCAATTCTGATGACGATAGTCGAGTATCGCTTGCATCACCCCGCTATATCACCGATACTGACGAATCTTCCGCCCCTGCTTGTCATGGAAAAAATTCTTTTCCGCATTATATGGACAGGTTTCCTGCTTCTTACCATGACGCTTCTAAGCGGAATAATATTCTCACAAGAAGTTTTTGGCCAATCAGTTACATTTTCACACAAAACTCTTTTCGGTTTTATTTCGTGGGGTGTGTTTGCAGCACTGCTTATAGGTAGGCAGTTTTATGGCTGGCGAGGGCGTACTGCTATCCGTTGGACTCTGGCTGGTTTTACTATCCTTCTGCTTGCCTATATCGGCAGCAAATTTGTTCTGGAAATTATATTGAATCGATAAGATTTATTCGCCCCAATTACTCCAAATAAGCACCCAAAACCATCGTTAATTTAGGTTATGTTTTTTTATAACTTTCCTAGTATATAGGATTCCTTTAGCATAAGAACGCATTGTTTTCCTAGCCGTTTATACTAGGAGGCTGTCCGAGAATAGCGATCGTAGCGAGGGCGAGGCTGGTTGAGCGGGATTTTTCGATCATTTGAGGCAAATAGAAATTCTATTTAACGAAATAGCTCGGAAAACCCGGCAAGGCAGCAGGCTCATCTGCAATAGATCAGTTTATTCTCGAACAGCCTTCTAGATTCCAGGTTAGGCCATAATGGTTGCAATAAACATTAACTTTAATCGCATCCATCGCAAGAAATTAGATCAAACTTTTAAAAAAATGTACCGTTTTTTTTACAATATCCTGAATGGGAATAAATGGATGCTGTACCGGTTAACTATTACGATGATCAGTTTAGGTATCGTGGGATGTGCGCACCTGAGACCGGAATCACAGCCATCTCCCCCGCTTCAGAAGATAATTGTGCTACCCGATGAACCGAAACCTGTAACGGTGCCTATACCTGAACAATTACCCTGCTTTAAGCAGCATCAAGCCGAAATTTCACGCCTAAAAAAAATAATAGCTGAGAAAGATGAATTGATTCGAATGTATAAAATACGCCAGCAAGATCTTACTCAAGTTTTAACTGAAACAACGAGTGAAGTTAGTCGCGCTCAAACGAAACTTCATCGGCTTGCTACACTACCGGGCACTGCCTCGAAAATAGCTGAAGTAGAAGTAGTACTAAAAAACCTGGATCAAAGTCAACTTACAGAATCAGACCAACAGTTAATTAAGCAAGTACAACGCCTACTAGACGCTGCAACCACTGCTTATGAACGGAATGATTATACCAATGCTATGAATTATGCTGTGCAATCACAGTCCCTTCTTGAGATGATCACAAATTCCAATCGCAAACTATCTGATTCACAACAAACCGTCATCAGTTTACGCATACCTGTATTACTGTACACCACAAATAATATCAATTTGTATATGGAGCCAAGCGATCAAGCCATCGTACTCGACACGCTCGTCGATCATGCTACCCTATCTGCCAATGCCTATCAGGGCGACTGGTTACGTGTACAAAC
>CAYNXU010000113.1:0-5620 GCA_964401225.1 uncultured Nitrosomonas sp. | reverse complement strand
CCCATGGTATCGGAAACACTTTTTATATTTCCATGATGCTGCTTTAAGGCTGTTTCAAGTAAAGATTGCTCAATTCTGGCAAGGGTGTGTTTTTTTACGTCCTTCCATTCAGCAACACTTTCTGTCTTGCTTGGGAGTTCCAAATCGAGATTGGTCATTTCCCTACCGTTGGCAAACAGGATGCTGCGTTCAAGGACATTCTCCAGCTCACGAACGTTACCTGGCCAATGATGGGCACGGATTTTCTGCATAACTTCTCTGCTGACGGATTCAATGGCTTTGTTATATCGCTTGCTTAAACGCTGAATGATCAATTGCACTAGGTAGGGTAAATCTTCTGGTCGTTCAGCCAATGAGGGAATGCTTAAACGGACGACATTAATGCGGTAGTAAAGATCATTGCGAAACAGATGCTGCTTGACGAGATTTTCCAGATTCTGATTTGTTGCTGAGATGATCCTTACATCAACCGACAATGTTTGTCTGCCACCCACTCTTTCCAGTTCACCTTCCTGGATTACACGCAGCAATCGAGTTTGCGCTGCTGGCGATAATGAATCGACTTCATCCAGAAACAGGGTGCCGCCTTCCGCTCGTTCGAAATAGCCCTGGTGTACTTCTATGGCCCCAGTAAAAGCGCCTTTTTCGTGTCCGAACAAAGCGCTCTCAACCAGGCTTTCCGGGATTGCGCCGCAGTTGATGGCGATGAATGGTTGCTGGCTGCGATCGCTCATCGCATGAATGGCGCGAGCGATCAGCTCTTTACCTACGCCTGTTTGACCTTGAATTAACACCGTTGCCAAGGTAGGTGCGATAACCTCGATGGACTGCAGAATCTGCTGCATCATAGGGGATTTTGCCACGATTGCTGGTGGTGGATGTTTTTTTGATAATTGTTTGCTTTGCTTATGCCAAAGCCGCTGCATGCTGCTTTCAATGCGGCAATGCAGCTCATTGATATCCTTGGTTTCCTTGGCCGGTGTTGTTTCGGTGTATTCCATGCCGGCATGGCCTTTTGCTGCACGGGGATTGGTATAAATACATACATCACACTTGCCATCCTGACGGGCGATGCTTTTTTTGATTTCAACTTTGGCATAACCGAAGTTTCTGGCGGCAATGCCTCCAAATACGCTGGAGGTCATCCTGCATAGTTCCGGAAAGTTGGTCACTTGCTCGCCGAAAGGGCAGCGGGTATTGGTCACTGTGATGCAATCCTGATTGCTGGAGACTAATGAAAATTTTCCGCCAATATTATTTTTGATGCCAAGTATGAGTTCAATATAGCTCTCGATATCAAGCTGCTTGCTTTTATGAGTATTTTCTCGATAAGTCTCTTCGAAAAAGCATCCTGCAGTTTTAGCGATATGTTCAATCAACTGTTCACAGTGCTTTTGTCCCTGTTGTTCGCTGGCATGCATCAGCTCAAGAATGAAGGTTTGCAGAAAAAAGACTGGGTTTAGTTCAGAAAGCGGGTTATTGTTCATGATTGTTGGATGCTATGTGAAGTAAAGCTTCACAAATTGAAGCATGGTTACACAAATCTGGCAATGACTGTTTGTTAAGTCACTGTAATTTAGAAAAGAAATAATTTAGGTTTGGTGGCATGATATTTGCTTATTAGTTTAATGGCATCTATAAACGTACAGGTATGCTAGGAGGTTGTCCGAGAATAGACTGATCTACTGCGAACGAGCCTGATTGGCCGGATTTTCCGATTTTTTTCGTTAAATAGAATGACTATTCGCCTCAAATAATCGAAAAATCCTGCTCAACCAGCCTCGCTCTCGCTACGATCGCCATTCTCGGACAGCCTCCTAGTAAATTCAGCAATTTGTTAGAAATATTTTGGCAACAAATAAACTTCATAAGCAGGAGAGAATAGATATGAATCAAGCAATGCCGCCCTTAGATCCCCACCCGCTAAGCGAGTATGTTGCCTGGGCGGGTTCGCGTAATCGTGAGCCCATACTGGGTGTTTTGAAAGAAAAACTACCCAAGGATCCTGAACGTGTCCTGGAGATGGCTAGTGGCAGCGGGATGCATATCAATTATTTCGCACCCCATTTCAGTCATTTGCATTTCCAGCCATCCGACCGGGATATCGAAGTATTCGATAATATCAAGAAAGTCACCAATGAACACGGTAACCACAATATTGCCGACCCCGTCCATTTAGATTTAACGAATCCCGAAACTTGGTTTAACCCAGGGCCGGAAAAATCATTTGCAGCAATTTTCTGTATCAATATCTTTCAGGTAGCACCCATCACCATTGCGGATGGCATGATGAAATGCGCCGAGCATTTGCTTAAAGATGACGGGTTTTTATTGATCTATGGGCCTTTCCAGGTGCATGGTGAGTTTTCTACCGACTCCAATCGGGAGTTTCATGAAACGCTACGCTCCGTGGGGGTGGATGAATGGGGCCTCAAAGATATTGCCGATTTGAAGAAAGCAGCGGCCAATCATGGCTTGGAACTCAAGGAACAAATCGAAATGCCCAGCAATAATTTTTCCTTGGTTTTTGGCAGAATTGCGCAGTGAGTCAATCTGCTTCAGCTATCGTAGCAGGTGTTGGCCCGGTACGTGGGTTAGGCGCGGCACTTGCCAGTTGTTTTGCTGAAAAAGGTTTGCATGTTTTCATTGCTGGGCGCAGTGCAGAGAAGCTCAACGATGTTGCGCAACATATTCAAACGGCGGGAGGATCAGTGACCCCGGTTGTGGCGGATATCACGGTAGAAGACGATGTGAACCGATTGTTCAGCCTCGTCCGATCACGGGGGAAGGCTATCGATATTGCTGCCTATAATGTGGATAGCAACATCCCCGCACCCTTCATGGAAACGGAAACAAAAACATTTGCTGTGTTATGGCGGCAAAATTGTCTGGGTGCTTTCTTGTTTGCCAAGCAAACGATCGATATCATGCAAGCACAAGAGCATGGCACGCTGTTTTTTACTGGCGCAACCGCCTCTCTAAGAGCCAGACCTCCTTTTACGGCATTTGCATCCGCCAAGGCAGCCTTGAGAGCATTAGCGCAGGGATTGGCAAGGGAATTCTCGCCGCACGGTATTCATGTCGTCCATACCATCATCGATGGCGTCATCGATGGCGAACGGGCGCGTAGCCAGTTCCCGGAATATGTGAAAACAAAGGGTAAAACAGGCTTATTGCAGCCCGAGGCGATCGCACAAACTTATTGGGCGATTCATCAACAGCAGCCAAGCGCGTGGACGCATGAATTGGATTTGCGTCCTTTTAAAGAACCTTTTTGAATTAACGATCAGGAAGATACCATGAATAAAACAACGAACTGGCAGTTGCAGGGCAGCTATTTTGAAGCTTGTAACTGTGTAACCTCTTGCCCTTGCATCTGGCTACAACCTCCCTCGGAAGGCAATTGCAAATTACTGGTGGCCTGGCATATTGAATCGGGTCATCTTGATGGTCTTTCGCTGGATGGATTGAATGTCGCTTTGGCCTGTTATTCTCCTGGGACGATGATAGAAGGTAACTGGCAAGCTGCCCTGTATGTCGATGAGCGAGCTGACGATGCTCAGTTCGAAGCCATCACGCAAATATTTGGTGGCCAGCAAGGCGGCCATCCAGCCGTATTGATGAGTTTTGTCAGCGAGGTATTGGGTGCTACAAAAATCGAGATCGATTACCAGGAAGAAGGCAATAAACGGAGATTGGTTATACCTGGCATTGCTCAGGCAGAAATCGAAGGGATTCAAGGTATCAAAGGTGGCGATGCCACAATTGATAATCCTCCATTATGCGTAGTGACTAGCCATCCCGCTGTGGTGGCGCGCTCAAGCAATTATCAGTATCAGGATTACGACAAAGTCTGGAAATTTACTGAGCGTAACGGCTTTTATTCGCCATTTACCTACCAACCCTAGCAAGTAGTGCAGGGGGTGGATCTGATTGCATTCTTACCAGTAAATTATTCCTTCTCAAAGCGCTTGCTTATAAAGAGCAAGCAAAGAGCAAGCGCTATTAGTCGTCTATTATGCCTAAAACGCAACCCGTGATTTTGCTGTGCCTGCTGGCAGTCGTTATGGCTGCCTGGGCCTATTTATTTTACCAGCACTGGCAGATGACTACGCTGCCGATGCCGGACATGTGGATGCTCCCGGCTGACATTTCATCCTGGCAATGGATGGATTTTGGCCTAGTTTATATGATGTGGGCAGTGATGATGGCTGCCATGATGCTGCCCTCAGCCGTGCCGATGTTTCTGGTATTTGCCAGAGTCTGCAGGCAACGCTATCAAGTCTCTCATCATCATCTGAATGTGTTGTTTGTCCTTGCTTACCTGCTGGTATGGCTGGTGTTTAGCATGGTAATGACATGGCTGCAGTGGCGATTGCATGGACTGCATTTCCTGTCTCCGCTGATGGAAAACCAGAATGAGCGCCTGGCAGGGGCTATATTTATCGGCGCAGGCATCTATCAATTGACGCCATGGAAAAATGATTTCTTACAAGCTTGCCGAACCCCGATGGGTTTTTTGCTAACCGAATGGCGGGAAGGAGCGAAGGGTGCTTTCTTTATGGGGCTCAAGCACGGCAGTACTTGTGTTGGTTGTTGCTGGGCACAGATGCTGATCATGTTTGCAGTCGGAGTGATGAATCTGCTGGGCATGGTATTGATCACCCTGCTCGTTACGCTGGAAAAAACGCTACCTGGTAAAAGCCAACTGATTTGTAGCGTAGGGGGGGGGCTACTAATAGGCTGGGGGCTCTGGATAATCCAGGCGAGGTGGTAATCGTTTTGGCTGCTGATTACTTTTTGATCATCACCACAATTTATCGAGAAAACGGTATTGGCCGAGGGGAACGGTAGTTTGCGCATCAATGAAGAGAACAGCTAAGCCAGAAGATATGCGCATTACGAACAGATTTTAGTTATTAGTGAAGCGTATAAATAGCGCAGATTTACCCCAAGACTTTATCCTTAAGCTATGCCATCATTATTTCATGACGAAACTCTTACAAACACTAGGGATTGTTTCTTGCTTGGGCGGCCCGTTGCGATCGTGTGGCTGTGCGGCTGAAATGTTGCGTGACAAGTTTGCGCGACAGCCAGCGCTGGAGGGCAGCCTGCAACTGCAATGGCATCTACTATACCCCGAGAACGAGGGCACAAAAGAAGACAGACTGTCTCGCCTATATCAAAAAACAAGCGAATTTACCCGCTACTGGACAGAAACGCGGCGTCCTTTTCTGGTGATCGGTGGCGACCATTCTTGTGCGCTGGGCACCTGGTCAGGCGTGTTGCAGGGGTTGCCGCCCAATAACAAGCTGGGTTTGATTTGGCTCGATGCGCATATGGATGCGCACACTTTTGCGACTACACCTTCCGGCAATATACATGGCATGCCGGTTGCTGCCTTGCTAGGTGAGGCAGATGAGCGACTGGGAGCAGTGTATCCAGCGAATCGCTTTATTTCGGCAGAAAATCTTCTGTTGATTGGCATTCGCAGCTACGAATCCGGGGAATACGAACTATTAAAGCAGGTAAACGTCCAGATCATTTTTGCCAATCAAATTAGCGATTTTTCACATACACTGCTTGCGGCTATCGAACAATTAAGTGAAACCTGCGAGGT
>CAYNXU010000112.1:0-5639 GCA_964401225.1 uncultured Nitrosomonas sp. | reverse complement strand
AATCTTGCATACAAATCACTGGTCATCATCAGTTCAGCATGCGTGCCTAACGCCTCTAAACGCCCCTGGTTGAGGACTGCAATTCTATGTGCCGATTTGACGGTGCTCAGGCGATGCGCAATCGCTATCGTGGTACGGCGCGCCATCAACTGAAACAATGCCTGCTGTACCCAGTACTCACTTTCCGCATCCAACGCGCTGGTCGCTTCATCCAGTAACAAGATCGGCGCATCCGCCAGAATCGCCCGGGCAATGGCAATTCGCTGCTTCTGGCCGCCTGACAATCCCAATCCTGCATCACCTATATGCGTTTGATACCCTTGCGGTAGGCTTAGGATAAATTCATGCGCATACGCTGCCTTGGCAGCGGCCTCCACTTCTGCATCCGTTGCATCCGGGCGCGCATAACGAAGGTTATCGCTGATACTGCCATAAAATAAAATCGGATTTTGTGATACCAATGCAAACGATGCTCTCAAGGCTGTTAATTCCAACTCCCGCAGATCGATGCCTTCCAGTTTTATACCACCCGATTGGGGATCAAAAAAACGCAATAGTAAATCGAATAAGGTCGATTTCCCCGCTCCTGAAGGACCAACCAGAGCGAGCATCTCCCCCGCTTTGATGGTTAATGACAGTTCATTGATGGCAAGCACCTCAGGACGCGAAGGATACGCAAAACACAATCGCTCTATTTCGATATGGCCCGTTACCCTTGGCAAGGATTTTGGGCTAGCAGGCGATATTATTTGATTGGGCGCAGACAATAACTCCACAGTACGCTCGGCAGCACCCGCAGCACGCTGAAGCTCTCCCAGCACCTCCGAGATCGAACCTACCGCAGAGCCCACGATCACACTATAAAAAACGAATGCTGCCAGCTCACCTCCACTGATCTGCCCTGCGATCACATCCATACCGCCCACCCAAAGCACTAGACCGACCGCGCCAAATACCAGCATGATCACTACCGTAATCAACAGGGCGCGCTGAAAGGTACGTTGTTTGGCGATCGCAAAAGCGTCCTCGACATGCCGATGAAAGATGTGCTTATCGATTTCCTGATGATTATAGGCCTGCACCGTTTTTATCTGCCCCAGAATCTCGCCAATATAGGCACCCACGGCCGCGATCCTATCCTGGCTTTGGCGCGATAACCGCCGCACCCTGCGCCCAAATATCATAATCGGCGCCACCACTAACGGCACACCAATCAGCACCAGCGCCGTCAACTTGGCATTGGTGATAAACAGCCAAACTATCCCGCCTATCAGCATCACGAGATTACGCAAAGCTACGGAAACCGATGAGCCGATGACGGATTGCAGTAACGTCATGTCCGCTGTCAAGCGTGATTGAATTTCCAGGCTGCGATTATTCTCAAAAAACCCCGGATGCAAATTGACCAAATGATCGAATACCTTACAGCGAATATCGGCCACCACACGCTCACCTATCCAGGTCACCCAGTAGTAGCGAGTGAAGGTACCCGCTGCAAGCGCAATGATGAGCAAAATAAACATCACCATATACTGAGTCAGCAACTCCACCGACTGGGTAGCCAAGCCACGATCGATCAGCAACCGGATACCTTGCCCGATCGACAGCATGACGGTTGCAGTGAATAACAGCGCCACCAAGCTATAGACCACTTGACGTTTGTACGGCACAATAAACGTCATCACCATTCTGGCCCTCTGCCAGCGATCGTGTAAAACACGCAGAATCTGAATCATTTGAAGATCATTGATAATGAAATAAAGTAAGCTAAACAGCTTGCGGATAACAGAGGTAAAATTAGCGATGCTGCGCTTATCATCGACATCATACTCGTTGACGTAATTAAGGGTGTCTCTAGAAATTCAAAGTTTTATACAAAACGAGGCACGAGCAAAAAATGTTGACGCAGCATATGATTGATATGTAAGGAAACATTTTTTGCGAGTAACAAAGTGTTGTGACGAAACGGGGTAAGCAGGCAACCCGCGAAGCGGGTGCTCGCAAATTTGGATTTTTAGAGATGCCCTTAAAAAATAATTTGCAGATTAATCGTTACACAACCAACCGCTACAAACTTTAGCCTATTAATCACTGCTTGCAATCATACAGGTTTATGTTTCATTCCATACTTGCCATCTGCATCGGCGCATCATTGGGTGCCGTACTCCGCTGGCTCCTGGGAATCTCGCTCAATGCCTTGTTTCCAGCCATTCCTCCGGGAACACTCATCGCCAATCTCATCGGTTGCTATTTCATCGGTGTAGCCATCGCGGTACTTGCCAACCACCCCGAGCTTGCCCCTGAGTGGCGCTTATTCATTATCACCGGCTTCCTGGGCGGACTCACCACCTTTTCCACCTTCTCGGCAGAAGTCATGATGCTCATACAGCAAGGACGCTTGCTTTGGGCAGCGGGCGCAATCGGCTTACATGTGATGGGGTCATTATTCATGACCATGCTGGGATTGGCGACGATTTCACTCTTTAGAGCTACTTAAATTCAGGGAGAAACGAGTATGCATGGCTACCAATTGACTTTCTTTACGCAGCAATCCCGCAAACACAACGGCCTTCCCTTGGGCGAATGGCTGTTACAAGAAGCCCGCAAGCTCGGCATCAGGGGTGCAACCCTGACGGCCGCAAACCAGGGATTCGGCCATGATGGCAAACTACATTCGGCACATTTTTTTGAACTGAGCGACCAGCCTATCGAAGTCATCATGGCATTGAGTGAAACAGATGCTGAGCGAATGTTTGCCCGGCTTTATGAAGAAAAAATCAACGTTTTTTTCGTTAAAACGCCTATCGAATATGGCATGAGCGGAGAAAGCTGACGAAACACACACTTATATCGCACCTTCGACATCTTTTCGTTATAAAAACGTCACAGGAATATCATTTTCATCGTTTATAAATCTCCGTTCCCTAAACACATTTACAGTGAGGAGAGATATGAACGATAAAGCAGATATTCAATCAATGATCGCCGACAATGGCGATGAGCCCCTGAGCAACCACTCGGACAACCCCCATTTTTCGACCATCCTGGAAAAAAGATTGTCACGTCGGCAAGTGCTGACAGGCAGCCTCGGCGTAGCGGTTGCAGGCATATTCGGCTTGCCGGAATTAATGAACCAAGCCGAAGCGGCACCAGGCGTATCCAACGCTATCAAGCATGCACAATCCCCTAACCCCCCATTTGCATTGAACCCCACCTTAGGCTTCAATGCGTTGCCTATTACGCGTTCCGACACAGTTACGATTCCATCCGGCTACAAAGCGCAAGCGCTGATTCCCTGGGGCACGCCTATCACCGGCAGCTACCCTGCGTATGCACCGGACGCATCCAATTCTGGCGCGGAGCAAGAACAACAAGTGGGCTCACATCATGATGGCATGCATTATTTCCCCTTTGAAGATAATCCGAATAGTCATGGCATCCTGGCAGTCAACCACGAATATGTCGATCAAAATATTTTTCATACCAATGGTCCAAGCCTGATTGCAGGGCAACGCCCTGCTGATGAAGTCAGAAAAGAAATTGCCGCGCACGGTGTCAGTATCGTCGAAATCCAAAAGGACAGCGCTGGCAACTGGCAGGTCGTCAATGGGGTATACAACCGTCGCATTACCGCCGGCACAGCCATGGAAATCCGTGGTCCTGTGCGCGGCAGTGACCTGGTCAAAACTAAATATAGTCCAGCAGGCACGGAAACTCGCGGCACGATCAACAACTGCGGCCATGGTTACACCCCGTGGGGCACTTACCTGACCTGTGAAGAAAACTGGGCAGGCTATTTCGTCAACCGTACCGGTCGCCCAAGAGAGCACAGCCGCTATGGTGTCAGCACGAGCAATAGCCGTTACCGCTGGGATACCGCGCAAGGTGGCGCAGATGAATATATACGCTTCGATGCATCGACAAAAGGAAATAATGCAACCGAAGATTACCGCAACGAACCTAATGGGCAAGGCTGGATTGTAGAAATCGATCCTTTCAATCCAAACGCCAAACCCATCAAACGAACCGCTATGGGCCGATTTGCCCATGAAGGCTGCTGGGTCGCGCCACCCCAATTGGGCCAACCTGTCGTCTTCTATTCGGGTGACGATGCACAGAATGAATACATTTATAAATTCGTTACCAAAGCCCGCTACAGTGAAGGTGTCAACGGCGACATCCTGGATGAAGGCACGCTATATGTCGCCCGCTTCAACGATGATGGCAGCGGGGAATGGCTCGCACTGGACATCAATGACCCTTATTTTCATTCCATGTCGATCAGCAAAGGGGTTTTCTTCATGGATCAAGCCGATGTGCTGGTCAATACACGTTTGGCAGCCGATGTGGCGGGCGCCACTAAAATGGATCGCCCGGAATGGGGTGCAGTACATCCGCAAACCCGTGAAGTCTATATGACGCTGACCAACAACAGCAGTCGTAATGCAGGTAACATTGATGCCGCCAATCCTCGTGGCCCCAATCCCTATGGTCACATCATTCGCTGGAAAGAACAAGGCAACCGTTCCTGGGCAAATAAATTCAATTGGGATATTTTCGTGTTAGCTGGCCCCGCAGGTGAAGGGCAGATTCTGCCAGAGCAAGGCGGCCCCGCATTATCGGAAAGCAACGCTTTTGCCAGTCCGGACGGCCTGTGGATCGATCAAAATGGCATCCTATGGATTCAAACCGATATGAGCGGATCGCAACAAAGCAGCGGGCCATTTGGCAATAACCAGATGCTGGCCGCGAATCCATTCACGGGTGAAATCAAACGCTTCTTCGCGGGCGCAATTGATTGCGAAGTAACCGGCGTCGTATCAACACCAGATGGCAAAGATTTGTTTGTCAACTTGCAACATCCTGGAGACCGATCCGCGCCGAATAGTTTTACCAGCAACTGGCCTGACAGCGGTAATGTCTACGCTCACCCAGGCGATCCAATGGTAGCGCCTAGTCCCAGCGGCGCGCGTCCACGCTCAGCAACCGTTGTGGTCACACGCGAAGACAATGGCATAGTAGGTATGTAAGCGCTTTTAAATGCAAAAACTGGTGGAGTCAGGGTCATAAGCACCTGATTCCACCATTTATTTTAATAGCCCTATGCCAATTGCATTCCCACCAACACCCCTGCTCTTTACTTAATTTGCATCATATAACTGCAATACATTTCGCGTATGTTTGCTAGCTTCTTAATAATAGGAAGCACAAACAATGCAAGCAAAGCGTTATAAAATCAACCTCATTACAGGCTTAGTCCTGCTCACTTTAGGTTTATATAGTCAAGCCAAAGCCGATCAAACACCCTTTCGTATCATTATCGAACCGATCGGCACCTACAGCAGCGCGATTTTCAACCAAAGCGGCGCAGAAATCGTCGCACACGATGCAAAAACCCAGCGCCTATTTACAGTCAATGCCTTGAGTGGCAAAGTCGATGTGCTCGATATCCGCACGCCTTCGTTACCCACGCTCCTGTTTTCGATGGATGTGTTCACCTGGGGAGGCGCTGCCAATAGCGTGGCAGCCCATAATGGATTGGTAACGTAGAATTTGAGAGACCCGAGAGTATAAAAGATAGTTGCCCTCCAATATAGTATTTGGTTTTTTGCATAAACGAAATCCTAAAAGGAGGGCAT
>CAYNXU010000111.1:0-5641 GCA_964401225.1 uncultured Nitrosomonas sp. | reverse complement strand
CCATCTTGATTAAGCACCTTTACTTCACTGCTCGCACCCACCTCGCTGACCTGAATGCGATATCGTTCTGCTTTAGAATCGCTATCACTTCGCCAGAAAGCAAGTTTGGATAATATCCCTTCACCTTCGCCTGCCTTGCGGCTTTCGAGATCTGGGTCCGCATACCGAACAAAGTAAACACCACTTGATCTATCCCGGTCTTCAACCGTAAAACCAACGCGATCAAGCGCCAACCCTATACGGCGCCATGCACGGTCGAATGTCTCGGCAACGATCAACACCCCTCCCCTCGCTTTGTCCATATAAGCTTGCTCTTGGGATACAATACCATTGCTAGCAGATGCCACCTCCTGTCTAGCACGCTCTTCTTCTGTACCAAAGCGCATCATCAACCGGGCAAGCATTTCAGCTTCCAGATCAGGATCAGCAGGACGCGGTTGCCAGATAGTCCGTTGTGTGCTTCTATCAGCAAGCACCTCATCCATACCCCGATGGCTAATATAGATCTCGGTTGTGCCGGATTCGCCTCGTTCTAGCCGAGTACGAAATTTGTCACGCTCTGCGGTTGAGTACAAGCTGTCGAGAAATGTCGAAAGCACACTACGAATGATATCTTGCGGGATTTTTGCGCGATTTTCAGCCCAATCTGTCTCCATGATACCCACATCAGGCGCTTCAACCTTAATTAGGAATCCCAGATCTTGCCAGAATTCTTTGACGACTGGCCACACATCCTCAGGAGCTTGATGAACCACCAACCATCGTTGCGTACCCGATCTCGCCATATAGACCGCATCTTTTGTTACCGGCAATATAGAACTATCATAGGTTCGCGGTTGCTCTTCACGCTCCCTATTATAGGTAGAAAATGTCGCGCTTCCTGCAGAGGTCATATCTGGCACGGCATAGCGATCATCTGCGGAAGGCGCCGTTAGATCGGGAGGGACTTCCAGTGGCGGTATTTTTCCAGCTGACTTATATTCGATTTTTTTACTTTCAGGCAGCAAATTACAGCCCGAAACCATCAACATCAATACTACATTTAATATGATCGTTCTTTGCCGCTTTATTTTCGACATTGCAAACCTTTAAACTCGAACCCCAGCTTGTATCATGGCATCCTTAACTAATTGATGAAACTGATTTGAAAGAGGGGTCAAAGGTAAGCGAATGCCTGGACCTATCAGACCCATCTGGGCCACAGCCCACTTTACAGGAATTGGATTCGCTTCGACAAATAAATCCACATGAAGTTTTAACAACTTATTGTTAATAGCACGAGCAGCAGTCAGATCCCCGGCAAATGCAGCCGCGCACATCTCATGCATCAGTTTTGGCGCAACATTCGCTGTGACCGAAATAACGCCATGGCATCCTAACAGCAGCAAAGCGAGCGCGCTCGCATCATCGCCGCTATAGACACAAAAATCCACGGGTACACGTTGCAACAAATCACAACCGCGCGCAATGTTACCTGTCGCATCTTTTATGCCGATAATATTAGGAATTTGTGCAAGTTGAAGAACCGTATCGTTGGCAATATCCGCAACCGTCCTGCTCGGAACGTTATACAGAATCATTGGAATATCAACTGCTTCTGCTACCGTCTTGAAATGCTGATAAAGTCCTTCCTGAGTCGGCTTGTTATAGTAAGGCACCACGGATAAACATGCATCCGCTCCCGCATTTTTGGCAAAGATGGTTAGATCTACAGCCTCTTTAGTAGAATTTGCCCCTGTTCCCGCAATGATGGGTATTCGTCCCGCAGCATGGGCTACCGCAGTCTTTATCAGCAAATGATGCTCATCAAAGTCCACGGTAGGTGATTCGCCTGTTGTTCCAACCACTACAATAGCATCTGTCTTCTGCGCAATATGAAAATCGATCAACGTACAGAATCTCTCCAAATCGAGCGTACCGTCCTCGAACATGGGCGTAACAATTGCAACCAGACTACCTCTCAGCATAGGAATCTACTTTAAAAAGCATTATTCTACCTGAAACTCACTATTCACATGCATTATCGCTTCCCTTTCTTTTAAACTCAAGCAACCTTGGAAAACATGAGCGCACCATTTACACAATCCACCCTGATCGTATCCTTAGCGACAAAATTGCCTTGCAAAAGTTCTTTTGCCAGTGGATTCTCGATTTGTGATTGGATAGCGCGTTTCAATGGACGAGCGCCAAACACGGGATCAAAACCTGCTTGTGCAAGCTCCGATAATGCAGCATCAGTGACCTCGAGTTTGATTTCCATTTTTGCCAGGCGCGCTTCCAGGTTTCGTAACTGTATCTGCGCAATCGATTTAATGTGCTTTTCATCCAATGCATGGAATACCACAACTTCATCGATACGGTTAATAAACTCTGGCCGAAAATAGGTTTTGACTTCTCCCATCACCGCGAGTTTAATGACTTGATAATCATCTCCGCTCATCTGCTGGATCATCTGTGAGCCCAGGTTAGAAGTCATCACGATTACGGTATTTTTAAAATCTACCGTACGCCCCTGCCCATCCGTCATGCGCCCATCATCGAGCACTTGCAGCAAAACATTAAATACATCGGGATGCGCTTTTTCTACCTCGTCGAGCAAAATAACTGAATAAGGCTTTCTGCGCACCATTTCGGTGAGATATCCCCCTTCTTCGTAACCGACATACCCAGGCGGTGCACCGATCAAGCGTGCCACCGAATGTTTTTCCATGAATTCCGACATGTCGACACGAATCAAATGCTCTTCGGAATCAAACAAAAATGCAGCCAACGCTTTACATAATTCTGTTTTACCTACTCCTGTTGGCCCCAAGAACAAGAATGAACCATAAGGCCGGTTAGGATCGGATAATCCCGAACGTGACCGGCGGATAGCATCGGAAACAAGGCGTGCAGCTTCATCCTGCCCCACTACACGTTCATGCAGTTTTTGCTCCATTAGCAGCAGTTTTTCCCGCTCACCTTGCATCATTTTGGCAACCGGAATACCCGTTGCGCGAGAAACCACCTCGGCAATTTCTTCCGCACCGACTTGGGTCCGGAACAATTTAGGCTTATTCGCATCTTTCTCTTGTGCAGCACCCTCAGCCTGCTGAATTTGTTCCGTAAGTTGTGCTTCCAGTTGAGGAATACGACCATATTGCAACTCCGAGACTTTCTGCCAATCTCCCTTGCGCGTCGCGGTTTCTACTTCCTTTCTGAGTTTCTCCAATTCTTCCTTGATTTGCTGGGAGCCTTGCGCACGGGATTTTTCTGCTTTGAGAATCTCTTCAAGATCAGCGTATTCCCGTTCCAGTTTTTTTATTTCTTCTTCCAGCAGTGCAAGACGTCTTTGCGACGCCTCATCTTTTTCCTTTTTCATCGCCTCCCGTTCGATCTTTAGCTGTATCAAACGGCGATCGAGCCTGTCCATCACTTCGGGTTTCGAATCCCGTTCCATGCGGATTCGCGCTGCCGCCTCATCAATCAAATCGATGGCTTTATCGGGTAAAAAACGGTCAGTGATATAACGATGGGATAACTCCGCAGCTGCCACAATCGCCGGATCGGTGATGTCTACGCCATGATGGAGTTCATACCGTTCCTGCAAACCCCGCAAAATGGCAATGGTGGCTTCTACCGTTGGCTCATCGACCAGCACTTTCTGGAAGCGCCGCTCTAAGGCCGCATCCTTTTCGACATACTTACGATATTCGTCCAAGGTCGTCGCCCCGACACAGTGCAACTCACCCCTTGCCAGCGCTGGTTTAAGCATATTCCCCGCATCCATGGCGCCTTCGGCTTTTCCTGCGCCCACCATGGTATGCAGCTCATCAATGAATACGATCGTGCGACCTTCATCTTGTGCAAGTTCTTTGAGGACCGATTTTAAACGCTCTTCAAATTCACCACGATATTTTGCTCCCGCCAGCAATGCCGCCATATCGAGCGACAAGACACGCTTATTTTTCAATGTCTCGGGCACTTCCCCGTTAACGATGCGCTGAGCCAGCCCCTCAACGATAGCGGTTTTGCCTACTCCCGGCTCACCGATCAGCACCGGGTTATTCTTGGTACGTCGCTGCAACACCTGAATAGTGCGCCGAATTTCATCATCACGCCCGATCACCGGATCCAGTTTACCCATACGCGCGCGCTCGGTGAGATCAAGGGTATATTTCTTCAATGCTTCACGGCTACCTTCCGCCTCAGCGCTAGACACATTCTCACCTCCCCGCACTGATTTAATCGCCTGCTCCAATGCATTGCGATTAGCCCCATGCTGTTTAAGCAATTGTCCGGTTTCACCTTTATCGTCAAGCGCGGCAAGCAGGAACATTTCGGAAGCAATGAACTGATCTCCGCGTTTCTGGGCTTCCTTATCCGTCAAATTGAGCAGATTGTTAAGATCTCGCGAAACATTGATTTCTCCGCCCACCCCTTCAACTTTGGGCATGCGTACAATGCTCTTGGTCAATGCCTCTCGCAGTGGATTGACATTAACACCGGCACGTTGCAGCAGAGAAGCTGTGCCGCCATCATCTTGCTGCAACAGCGCAAGCAGCAAATGCTGTGGCTCAATGAATGCATGATCTTTACCCAGCGCCATGCTTTGTGCTTCACCGAGTGCTTGCTGAAATTTTGTGGTAAGTTTATCGAGACGCATAGAAGCTCCTGATGAGAATGTAAATTGACCTTACTATATGGGAGCACATCGAAATTTCAACCTTTGTGCATTTCTTCGTTAAATTCCTTTCGCACCTCAGGGTAAGGATACATGATATTCAATGCGATACTTTTTCCTGCGGTTTCCACGATGCGCACATGTTCACGCCGAAATTCTCGCGCATGCCTTAGGCCGCAGGAATGCGCGATCATCCCGATTTCCTTATTGACGTTCATGGCATAGTTGGCCACACGCTGATATTTTTCCTCTACGACCAGTCCATGCTGCAATCGTGGATTATGTGTTGTGACACCTGTTGGGCAAGTGTTCAAATGGCAGCGCATCGCCTGAATGCAGCCTAACGAGAACATAAAGCCGCGTGCTGAATTGACAAAATCAGCGCCCGCACACAATGCCCACGCGCCATGCGCCGAGGTGACCAGTTTCCCTGCGGCAATGACTCGAATTCGTTTCTTGAGATCTGATTCGATGAGTGCATCCACCACACGCGGCAACGCTTCGGCGATCGGCAACCCCGCATGATCGACCAGTGTTTGCGGGGCCGCGCCACTGCCGCCTTCTCCGCCATCGATCGTCAGAAAATCAGGCGCATATTCCAACCCGCGCCGATGAATAATGTCGCAAAGCTCATTGATAAAGCGCCAGCCTCCGATTGCCGTCTTGACACCGACCGGGCGGCCGGTTAGATCACGAATGTAAGCAATATGATCGAGCAGTTCGTCAATATTGCCAATATCACGATGTCGATTGGGGCTGATTGAGTCATGAAACGCAGGGATACCGCGAATTGCCGCAATTTCAGGATGAACTTTGGCACCGGGTAACACGCCTCCCTTACCGGGTTTAGCGCCCTGTGAAAGCTTGATTTCAAATGCCTTGACGCGTGGTGCAATTTCCTTGGCACGTGCAGGCGAGAAATTGCCATGCTCATCGCGAACGCCGTATTTGGCAGTGCCGATTTGCATGATAATGTCG
>CAYNXU010000110.1:0-5674 GCA_964401225.1 uncultured Nitrosomonas sp. | reverse complement strand
CGATCAGCAACAATTTCAGTGGTATAGCGCTCGATGTTCGATTTATCCGTCCATTTTCGTGTTTGCAGGCGGCCTTCGATATAGACTTGCGAACCTTTTTTAAGGTATTCGCCGGCAATCTCAGCTTGTTTACCAAACATCACCACACGATGCCACTCGGTTTTTTCTTGCTTTTCGCCCCCTTTGTCCTTCCAGGTATCGGTAGTGGCGATGTTCAGATTGGCCATCGCATCACCGCTGGGCATATAGCGTACTTCTGGATCCCTTCCGAGATTTCCGACCAGGATAACTTTATTGACTGATGCCATTTATGCGCTCCCCTTTAATAATTGGACGACTTTTTCTTCATCAAACCCGCTAAGATCGACCTTTAAGTAGGCCACCTGCTCATTGGCCAATACCAATGCCTCATACACACCCGGCAACGCCGCCAGTTCACGCGACAGGCCGTTGGCCCGATTCGTATCCATCTCTTCAACATGATACATTTTAGAACGAACCGCAGCTGGCGCTTTCATGGTGGCTGCCAAGAATAGCCAAGTGACCAGCAGCACAGCGCATAAGGCAGTGATCGCATAAACTCCATAATGCTGATAGAGATAGCCACCAACACTTGCGCCGATAAATGCGCCCAAAAACTGAGTGCTGCTGTATACCCCGATGGCAGTGCCTTTGGCACCAACGGGCGCAATTTTTGAAATCAACGAAGGCAAACTGGCTTCCAACAGGTTGAAAGCGGTAAAAAATACCAGCAGCGCTACAGCCATTCCCCATAAAGACTGATGGGTCAGCGCCAGCAGAATCTGCCCCATCAATAACAGGGCAACCGCAGCAACAAATACGGACTTGAGCTTGGCTTTCTTTTCACCATAGATAATCGCTGGTACCATCAACACGACCGACAGAATCATCACGGGCAGATACATTTGCCAATGGTGTTCTGCTGCCAATCCCGCATCACGCAGCGATAGCGGCACAATCAGCCACAGCGCCATCAATACGGCATGCAGTGCAAAAATCCCGTAGTTCAGGCGTAGCAATTGAGGATTGCTCAATACATTCACGAACCGTCCGGCAGAGACTTCGGTATCGGAATGAAAACGGCTGATCACGGGATCCGGAATCACCTTGCTGACCACGACAATGGCTGCGATAGCCAACATGCCTGTCATGACAAAAATACCCGGCACCCCAATCCATTGATTCAGCAGCGGCGCAAGCATCATTGACAGGATGAACGTGGCGCCAATCGTCATGCCGATCATAGCCATGGCCTTGGTGCGATGCTCTTCTCGCGTAAGATCGGCCGCCAGCGCCATGACTGCCGCAGAAATCGCACCGGCACCCTGAATGATGCGACCGGCGATGACCCAGTAAATATCAATCGCGGTGGCTGCCATGAAGCTGCCAATCGCAAATAGCACCAACCCCAAATAAATAACCGGTTTGCGCCCGATGCGATCGGATAACCAGCCAAATGGAATTTGCAGAATTGCCTGAGTCAGTCCATAAGCACCCAGTGCAATCCCAACCAGGGTAAAATTATTCCCGCCAGGCAGGTGCTCCGCAAAAAGTGCAAAAACAGGCAGAATGATGAATAGACCAAACATGCGCAAACCATACACGCCGGCCAGGCCAACGGAAGCGCGCATTTCTATGGGAGACATTTTTTCGGAAGTTGATAATGCAGACATGAATCAGATTGTGTAAAAAACTGGAAAGTTGGGTATATTAGCAGGTTGACCCATACTTAGGTAGCTGATGGAACTGATTAAAATTCGCGGGGCGCGCACCCACAATCTCAAAAATATCAACCTCGATTTACCACGCAACCAGCTCATTGTGATTACCGGCCTGTCTGGCTCAGGTAAATCATCACTCGCATTTGACACGCTTTATGCAGAAGGTCAGCGTCGCTATGTCGAATCACTTTCAGCTTATGCAAGGCAATTTTTGCAATTGATGGAAAAACCGGATGTCGACCTGATTGAGGGGCTCTCGCCTGCCATTGCCATCGAGCAAAAAGCCACTTCGCATAACCCGCGCTCAACTGTTGGAACTGTTACCGAGATTCACGACTATTTACGCTTGCTGTTTGCGCGCGTAGGAGACCCGCAATGCCCAGAGCACGGCATTATTCTGACAGCCCAAAGCGTCTCACAGATGGTCGATCATGTGTTGCAATTGCCAGAAGGCACCAAGCTGATGATTCTGGCACCCAGCGTGGTGGGTCGCAAAGGTGAGCAATTGGATTTGTTCGACGAGCTGCGGGCGCAAGGATTCGTGCGCATGCGAATTGATGGTGAAACCTATGAAATTGATAACCTCCCTAAATTAGAAAAAAACAAGAAGCATACGATCGAGGTCGTTATCGATCGGCTAAAAGTCTCGCCTGATGCCAAGCAGCGATTAGCAGAATCATTCGAAACCGCGCTACGCCATGCAGATGGCCGCGCGCTAGCGGTGGAAATGGATACCGGGCAGGAGCATCTGTTTTCTGCCAAATTCAGTTGCCCAGTCTGCAACTATGCCTTATCCGAACTGGAACCGCGCTTGTTTTCTTTCAATAACCCAGTCGGCGCCTGCCCCAAATGTGATGGACTGGGACAGATTACCTTCTTTGATCCGGAGCGGATCGTTGCCTTTCCCCATTTATCACTCGCATCCGGAGCGATCAAACATTGGGATCGGCGCAATCAGTTTTATTTCCAAATGCTGATGGCGCTAGCCAAGCATTATGATTTTGACCTGGAAACCCCCTTCCAGCAGTTGGATGAGGCCATTCAGCACATCATTTTGTACGGTTCCGGCAAGGAAAAAATCAAATTTTCTTATCTCAATGAAAGTGGTCGATCTTCCCAGCAAACCTATCCATTTGAAGGCGTGATTCCCAATCTGACCCGCCGCTACAAAGAAACCGATTCACAAACGGTACGTGAGGAACTGGCGAAATTTATCAACGCGCGCACCTGCCCGGATTGCGAAGGTACACGCCTGTGCCGTGAAGCACGCCATGTACACGTCAATGAAAAAACCATCTACGAAATCAGCGCCTGGCCACTCAAGCAGGCCAAGCTGTTTTTTGATCAGATGACGCTGGCAGGACATAAACAAGCCATTGCTGAGCGGATCATCAAGGAAATTGCCAGTCGGCTGCAATTTCTCAATAATGTCGGGCTCGATTATCTGTCACTCGATCGATCTGCAGACACCTTATCGGGTGGAGAATCCCAGCGCATCCGCCTGGCAAGTCAAATTGGCTCTGGCTTGACAGGTGTCATGTATGTGCTGGATGAACCTTCGATCGGTTTGCATCAACGTGACAATGGCCGCCTACTGGAAACCCTCCGGCATTTGCGCAATCTCGGCAACAGCGTCATTGTGGTCGAACACGATCAGGACGCCATTCTCATTGCCGATCATGTCGTTGATATGGGGCCCGGCGCTGGCGAACATGGCGGCTGCGTCATTGCTCAGGGTACGCCAGCAGCCATCCAGCAGAACGCTGCCTCACTGACCGGCCAATATCTTGTGGGTAAATTGGCCATACAGGTTCCACAAACCCGCACCCCTCCGAATCCTGAGCGTATGCTGAGAATCACCGGCGCATCCGGCAACAATCTGAAAAACGTCGAACTCAACCTCCCGGTTGGCCTATTGGTGTGTGTTACGGGCGTGTCAGGCTCGGGAAAATCCACGCTGATCAATGACACACTCTATTGCGCTGTAGCGCGTCATCTCTATGGCAGCAATACTGAGCCCGCACCTTATCAGGAGCTCGATGGCATGGCTTTTTTCGATAAGGTGATCAATATGGATCAAACGCCGATTGGGCGTACACCGCGCTCCAATCCCGCTACCTATACCGGTTTGTTTACGCCGATTCGTGAACTGTTTGCAGGGGTTCCTCAGTCGCGGGAGCGGGGCTACTCACCCGGGCGCTTTTCGTTCAATGTCAAAGGGGGTCGCTGCGAAGCCTGTCAGGGAGATGGCGTCATCAAGGTGGAAATGCATTTTTTGCCGGATATCTATGTTTCCTGCGATGTGTGCCACGGCAAACGCTATAACCGTGAAACACTGGAGATTCAGTACAAAGGCAAGAACATCAACGAAATCCTGCAGATGACCGTGGAAACAGCCTTTGAATTCTTCAATTCCGTGCCAGTTGTCGCACGCAAATTGCGAACTTTGCTCGATGTGGGGCTAGGCTACATCACTCTGGGGCAATCGGCCACGACGCTATCAGGGGGAGAAGCACAGCGCGTGAAGCTGTCGTTAGAGCTGTCTAAACGTGACACCGGACGCACACTCTACATCCTCGATGAACCCACCACTGGACTCCATTTCCAGGATATTGATCTGCTGTTGAAAGTACTGCACCGACTGCGTGACCACGGTAACACGGTGGTCGTCATCGAACATAACCTCGATGTAATTAAAACCGCCGACTGGATCATTGATCTCGGCCCCGAGGGGGGAGATGGCGGTGGCCGAATCATCGCCGAAGGCACGCCGGAGAATATCGCGCAAAATCCAGCAAGCGTGACGGGCGAATATTTGAAGCCAATGCTGGCTGCAGCATCTACCAACGCGCGCGCAAAGGCTAGCGCTTGAACCCAAGCGAACTCCTACGCAACAGTTTTCAGGCTGCACTCGATGCAGCCGACCCGTTACAGATCGTACCCACCCATCTACCCAACCCGCCCAAAGGACGCACGTTGGTTGTGGGCGCGGGTAAAGCTGCCGCAGCTATGGCTCTGGCTGTAGAAACTCATTGGCCTCCAGAAGCAAGTCTTGAAGGTAGCGTCATTACCCGATATGGGCATAGTCTGCTCACCCGGAAAATCGAAGTCATCGAAGCAGGCCATCCCTTGCCTGACCATCATGGTGAGCTGGCCACACGATTAATTCTAGAAAAGGTGCAAACGCTCAACGCTGATGACCTGCTACTGGGTTTATTCAGTGGCGGCGGATCGAGCCTGCTATCAATGCCGATCACAGGTGTTCCAATAAAAGAACTCAAAGCGATCACTCACCAATTACTGCTCTGCGGCGCCTCGATCCAGGAGATCAACACTGTGCGCAAGCATCTGTCTGCTGTTCTCGGTGGCAGACTGGCAGCGGCCTGCCGTGCACCAATCCATTGCCTGATTATCTCCGATGTTACGGGAGATGAGCCGACGCATATTGCTTCAGGCCCGTGCGCGCCTGACCCGACAACGTATGCCGATGCACTTGCCCTACTCAAGCAATATGCGATCAAGGTTGCTCCTCACGTCATGCACATCCTGCAGAAAAGAAGTCAACACCACGAAGATGAAACACCCAAACCGGGTGAAGCTATTTTCAGGAATGTGCAAAATCACGTCATTGCCACGGCACATCAGTCATTGGCCGCTGCTGCACAGTTTTTTTGCACGCAGAATGTGACGCCGCTTATTTTGGGTGATACGGTTACCGGCGAAGCGCGCGAAGTCGCCAAAGTCTTTGCTGCGTTGGCAAGAGAAATCCGCCGCCACGAGCATCCGTTTAAACCGCCGGTTGCGCTGATTTCCGGCGGAGAAACCACCGTGACGGTCAAAGGCCAAGGTCGGGGGGGACGCAATACCGAATTTCTATTGTCGCTCGCCATTGCATTGGATGGTTTGAAAGGTGTTTATGCACTCGCCTGCGA
>CAYNXU010000109.1:0-5705 GCA_964401225.1 uncultured Nitrosomonas sp. | reverse complement strand
AGGTCCCTTTAGTAATGGAAATATCCAAGTTAGAAACGGCCACCCCCATCATTGGGCCGCCCATGCACACTTGGCTAATGTAGTCCTCCATCCCGACCTGCTCCAGCACGTAGCGCAAAGGCGTACCGATAGGAATTAGATAATTACCCTTCTTTTTCACACCCGGACCCGCGATGGTGATGACTCGTTCCTGTATCCCCCGGCCATGCGGCAGTAGTCGTCCGATTTCTGCTGTCGTGGCTACATTGATTACCACAGCGCCAACCTCGATGGGCAGTTTTCCAGAAGGTACTTCGCGACCCAGCAAAATAGTAACCAACATCTTTTCCGCCCCTTGCGGGTACTTCACCGGAATCACCTGCACACTGATCGGTTCACCTTTGGGCAGGCTTGCAGCCAGATGGTTGGCGGCATCCTGTTTGTTGCTCTCAATGGCGATGATGGCCTGTCGTGTACTGGTCGCTTTTAGCAAGTACTTGATGCCGAGCATGATGTCGTCTGCCTGTTCCAGCATCACCCGGTGATCCGTGGTCAAATACGGCTCGCATTCGACCCCATTGATAATTAAAACGTCACAGTGCTTCCCTTCGGGAATATTGAGTTTGACATGGGTAGGAAATGCCGCGCCACCCAGTCCCACAATGCCGGCGTCCTGGATGCCCTGCAGAATTTGCTCGCGTGTAGCCGTTTCTACGACAATGGGCTTGCCTTCCACAACTTCCTGAGTAGAAGAAGGAAAGCTTTTCAAGTAAATCCCCTGCACCATTTTTCCTGAAATCGTCGGGACATTGCTAATCTTTTGGATGATGCCGGAAACGGGCGCATGTTGGGGTACCGAGAGATATCCCCCCGCTTTGGCCAACATCTGGCCACGCACAACCTCCTGCCCTTCGCGCACGATGATCTGAGAAGGATCGCCTGCATGCTGTACCATGGGCAAGATAATCAACGGTGCAAACGGGAACTGACGAATAGGCAGACTACAGGTCTCATCCTTGTGCTCCGGCGGTTGGATGCCGCGTTTGAGGAAGCGATGCATTGGTTCCTCGGCAGGTTCAGATCGAACGGTAGCAAGTGAGTTCGGTAGGTAGCGGGCCTTCCGCACCCGCAATGGAATCAAATGATTCAGTGTTTTCCTGAAGTTATGAAAACTGAATAATTCCATCAATTAAACTTCTCACCCCGCTTAATCCACTTGTCAATATCCTTCTCCGATCGATCTTTTGGTAAACCCGGGTGTATAACTCTGGCGGTGCATCTCTCTGCAGCTTTCACCAAATCTGAGTAAGGCCCGCCCTCCGGGTTCATGATGTAGGCTTTTTTATCTTTGTTATAGGCAAAAATTTTAGGATTGAGCTTAGTACATTCATCACAAGCGGTACAATTTTCCGTCTCCAACCAGGGTGCCATGTAGTCGCTGCCGGTTTGGCTAGCTGTCGTTGCAGGAGTTGTGGCATCCGTCGCGGCTGCCGCCGTTGCAGCGGGCGCACTCATCGCCAGTTCAATGATGCCATCCCCGTTGCCACCCGCGAGTTTCATCAAGCCCTGTGCGATTTTACCGACGACTTCTGCGCGGATTTTTTGTTCGATGTTGTCCGGTGTTGCTTCCTCCGGTTTATAACCAGCCAAGCCGCGCAGCATTATCCAGAAATCACGCCGCTCTTCACACGACTCGACGATCCGCTTGGCAACCAGCACCCGGCTCAGTTGCTGCTTACGGTCTACGGCCCAAATGAACGGAAATTTGCCTTCCCGGTCGCTGGCTTCCAGTTCAAGGAAATCTGCCAGCGGCACCATGTTTTCATTCCAGGCATCACGCAGCACCTTGCGGAAATGTTTCCTGAACCGGGCTTCCGTGAGGGCAAAATCAGCGAATGTCATCGGCAGCTCCATAGATTTTTCCCGGCCATTCTCGATGTATTTCAACTGGTAGCTTGGCCAGATACTATCTATGGCCGGGTTGCCACTGATGTCGAAAGTTTCCGCTACTTCCACCCCCTTATTGGGATTGTATTTAAAAATGGGGTACGCACGCGATTCCATAGCCAGTTTAGCCTGGTGTGTGCCCATATCATCACCCACACCATGTTCTGGCTGACAGGTCGTATACAGATTGAATAAGGCGGGACGCTTGGTCATCAATCCGTCTATGAAACCTTCAATCATATGGCTGGTATTGGCCATGGTGGCTTGCAGCACGTAGGTATTCCGATGCGCCATAGCGATCAAGCCTATTTCTTTGCGAGGCTCGGATTTTCCTTGCCAAACTTTGCCATACTGCGCCATATCGGAAACCTGGCCCATAAAACCGGACGTACATGCCTGACCGCCGGTATTGGAGTAGACTTGGGTATCCACGATGATCACTTTGATCGGCTTGCCGGAAACCATCATCCTCGATAGGTTCTGGAAACCAATATCGTACATGGCGCCGTCGCCCCCCACGGTCACCACGGGCGGACACAGCAACCATTCTTCATCGCTGAACTGATTCCAGTTGAAATAGGCGAAGAAATCGTCGTGCTCGCTCGGTTTATACGTGTCATTCAATATCAATTCGGTCTTGCGGATAGTTTTGAAACCCTCGGCCATTTTCGCCATGTGCCCTTCGAAGATGCCCATGGCCATGGAGGGGGAATCCTGGAACAGGTGATTGGCCCATGGAAAAGGGTAAGGATTGTAAGGCCAGGTACTGCCCCATACCGAGGTACAGCCCGTGGCATTGCACATTCCCATATTGGAGCGGCCTTTGCCGGTGGTGCCCTCGGTATATTTCCAGCGTAGTTTTTTGAGTTTGGCTAGCAATTGCGTCACTTCCCGCAACCAGTCATGATCAATGGGCTCAGTCCCTTTGGCTGCTTCAAGCTGCTTGCTGATGCTGGAAATGGTCAAATCATTGTCTTTCAGCTCCGCGACAATTTTTGTCATTGCCTCCGTGTCGCTGATATCTACCGTGCTGATGAGCTTAAGCTGGATATGTTGTTCCAATTTTGAGATCAGCTCATCCAAATGAGTGACATGCTTCTTGATGCGGGGTTGCATCAAGGATTCTACTGTCGCGACAAACAGGTGGATAACGGTTTTTTCAGAGCAACCCAGGCAGGCGCCATCACCGCTGGCAAATTGCAGATAGGCCTCTTTGTTCAGCAAAATCGTTTCAAGCGGCCCGATTTTCTCTTCCAAATCGTCGATGCGATTGAACTTGGCCGGCGTGTTGGGCAGATCGGTCCAGAAATTCCATTCCTTTCTCAGGCGAGCGATAGAATCCTCCGTTTGGAGGACAGGTCGCAGCGCATCATCATTACAAACCTGCACACATTCCATGCAACCTTTGCAGGTATTTGGGTTGATGGTGATGCTGAACAAACCGCCGCTATTGGGTTGCTTTTTCTCCAGCACATCGAAATACGGGCGCGTGAGTGCAAACTTGAAATCGCCGAGCTCATCCTGAAACCATTCGAGCTCTTGCCTCAGGCTGGCGTCGCTTTTGCCTTCCCGCAGGGTTTCATCAACGACCTCGTGAATAAGTCCGTTGACGGTTGCTCCATTTCTTGATTCGCTGAACAGCTTGCGGACTTTACCTTCCATTTGGCGCACCGCTCTGGGCAGGTGTTTTACCTCGCCGTGATTTTTCTTCACCCGCGTCACCACCGTGTCCAGCACGTCCGAAAGCTCACTCACTAATCCAGGGATGGCAGTGTCTGGACAAGCCACGTAACAATTACCACAAGCCGTACAGTTGTTCGGGATCCATTCAGGATGCTCAAAGCGGATGCTGGTCATATCCCTGAATAGGGAAGAAACGGCCGGCATCACACTCAGCCCGATGAATGGATCGGTCAGATTGTCGTTACCCATGCCGCGCTGATAAAAGCTGCCCGTCTGCTCCCAGAAGCGGTGTATGTCACTTAGTTGCGATGCGCTTTGCGGGGTACTTTTTAGCATGGCAGGGATGGGTATAACGCCCTCACCAGGTTTGACGGCGTGTTCTTCGCTGAGCGTTTTATGGGTAATTTCATTGACTTCATCAAACCCACGCCGCACCACCCGCATATTGTCGTCAACGACCCGCTGGCCTTTCGCACCAAATTTATGCTGTAACTGATCCTCGATGGCTTTTAGCAGCGTTTCCTCGGTAAAGTTTCCCTTTTCCATGAGGGGAGAGGCTGCGAAAAAAGCCCCTTGAAAAGCGATACCCTGCATGCGCAATTGCAACTCAGGGTCGGTTGCTTCCTCGCGGGCGATTTTGAAGCCATCGATATAAAAAATACGGATATCCTTGTCAAGGATCACTTTCTGGTAAAGTAACGGGATATCTGCCCAGACTTCATCGGGTTTCGTTTTTTCGCTTTGGATGATAAAAACGCCCCCTTTCTTCAGACCTGCCAGAGCGTTGGTATGTTTGAAAACATTCGGATCGGGCGAAAGCACCACATCCACAAAGAAATACTCGCAGTTGATGCGGATGGGCTCGGGCGCAGCAGCGAGGTAATAGGTGGTGGGCTGCCCCTTTTTCTCCGAACCGTATTTTGGATTCGCCTTGATATCGTAGCCGAGCAAATCATAAAGGGTCATGGCGAGGTTTTTACCCGTGGTCACCGCGCCCCAGCCGCCCACCGAATGAAAGCGGACCGTAATCGCGCCTTCGGGCATTAGGTTGGGATTCTCCGAGCCACGCACTGACAGCGCTTTGACATGGGGATAGGCCTCCTGAATGGTTTCCTGATAAACCCTTTGCTTGGGGGTGTGCGGCACATCGCGGATAAAATCAATGGACAGATAGAATTGTTTCCTGCGTTGGCCGCTTGGCAGCATATTCTCAATCGCCCCGATGATGCCTTCCGGTTGCAGATCCCGGCTCCCCATGCCGAAGGAACCAGCGTACAGCGCAGGCATGTCGGCTGGCTGATAGCTGGCCAGATCAGGGAACGGCAATTCATGCTTGCTTACACCGTTTTCAAGGCATTTGGATAAGGTAGCCCGTATTTCCCGCATGATAGGCGCATCGACCGCAAGCGGCTGATCGAGACGTTCCAGAACGGTGACGCCTTTTTTGCCCTGCAGCACCTTACCGATCAGGTCGGCAGGAAAGGGACGGAACATAACTAAATCCACTACACCCACTTTGACGTCGCGTGTCTTACGAATATAATCTGCAACCGCCTCGGCGCTAGGAATAACACTGCCCTGGCCAAGAATCAGATAGTCAGCATCATCGGCACGGTAGGTCATCACGCGCGCATAGCGACGGCCGGTGAGTTCGTAAAACGCATCGAATGCCTTGTCCGCCAATGCTTTGATATGGTCAAAAAAGAAGGGACGTTGCGCCGCGACGCTTTGCATGTAAGCATCCTGGTTCTGCACGATACCCGCCATGACGGGGTTGTCCACATCCCAAAGCTCCGGAATACGGCGGCGTGTTTCGCCATAAATCATTCGCTGCGCCGGGGTGGGTGTTTCGATGAGATCATCCGGGCGACCCAGGAATTCCTTGATCAGTTCCCGTTCGGGAAGCAGCATGGTTTCGATCAGGTGGGTAGTCAAAAACCCATCCTGGGCAATCGCACCGGGCGTAAGGGATAGTTCGGCAATGTTATGGGCAATGATGTTCAAATCCGCCACATGCTGCGCTTTGTTGGCGAACAACTGAAAAAAACCGGTATCGTCGATGGCATGATAATCATCGTGCCCCGCATGCACGTTCA
>CAYNXU010000108.1:0-5705 GCA_964401225.1 uncultured Nitrosomonas sp. | reverse complement strand
TCGCCTCAAATAATCGAAAAATCCTGCTCAACCAGCCTCGCCCTCGCTACGATCGCTATTCTCGGACAGCCTCCTAGGGACTATCACTGCGCCAGTGGTAGCATACGTGTGGTTGCTTTACTTATCGATTTTACACCTGACTGGTATATTTCATAAATTTAAGTGATGATCGCGCAGGGTTATGATCAATAGATTAATAGGGAAGTTTCGCAAAGGTGTGGTATGGTAATTCCTGCGCCCAATTGAGCAAAACTTTTTCTGTTAATCAGCGAGCAAGTGAGGGCGCGAGTCAATTTATGAAATATTCTGACTAGAACCAACCTGGCGAGGGCGGGTCTCATCTAAAAGTACCTAGTTAAAACTCGATAGTCCTTTCATACCTGATACGTTATCATTCTTGAAGATTTTCAATAGCGAAGCAGATAGCTGCCATCTTTCCAGAAGGAATCATCATGAACAAACAAACTGATCTTCCGATTGCCGATGTACAAAGTACGTTGGATACCCGGCGTATTGCGATCGACAGAGTGGGAATTAAAGCCATTCGTCATCCGGTCAAGGTGGCTGATAAAGATGGTGGGGTGCAGCATACGGTTGCCGTATTCAATATGTATGTCAATTTACCCCATAATTTCAAGGGCACGCATATGTCGCGATTTGTCGAGATATTGAATAGTCACGAACGCGAGATTTCTGTTGAATCCTTTGAAGATATTTTGCGTGCAATGGTCACGAGATTAGAATCCGAATCGGGTCATATCGAGATGACATTTCCTTATTTTGTAAACAAATCTGCTCCCATATCTGGTGTACAAAGCTTGCTGGATTATGAAGTGACCTTTGTCGGTGAAATTAAAAAGAATCGTTATGAATTCACCATGAAAGTGATTGTTCCAGTCACTAGCCTTTGTCCATGCTCAAAGAAAATTTCCGATTACGGGGCACACAATCAACGATCTCATGTTACTGTTTCCGTACGCACTAATAGTTTTGTTTGGATTGAAGATGTCATTAGAATAGCCGAGGATCGGGCTTCATGCGAACTTTACGGACTACTCAAGCGGCCGGATGAAAAATATGTCACCGAGAAAGCCTATGATAATCCGAAATTTGTCGAGGATATTGTCCGTGATATAGCCGAGGTGCTGAATAGAGATGATCGCATTGATGCTTATGTGGTGGAGTCGGAGAACTTCGAGTCCATTCACAATCATTCTGCTTATGCATTGATTGAGCGGGATAAGCGTGACGTGGTGTCTCATACCTAAACTCAATGATCAGTTTTATCGTTATTATTCTTCTCCTTGTCGAGCGAAATCACTTAGGCGGAATCCCAGTATCCATAGCATGACGAAATAGCTGCTGGC
This sequence comes from uncultured Nitrosomonas sp., assembly GCA_964401225.1. Classification (GTDB taxonomy): domain Bacteria; phylum Pseudomonadota; class Gammaproteobacteria; order Burkholderiales; family Nitrosomonadaceae; genus Nitrosomonas. The sequence goes on along the minus strand of CAYNXU010000108.1, from coordinate 4,338 downwards.
GCCAAGGAAGACTACTTGTGTCAAGCGTATCGCGCGATCTATCGCGGTATCCTGTAACCAAGACATATCGCTGCCTGCCGCAAACCATAGCACACCGCCCATCACGATTAACGCTGCTAAAATCTTTAGTGAGAAAGCTGCCCAGCCAGGTTGTGGCTGGTAAATGTCGTGATGACGTAGCTTGTAGTAGAGTAAGCCTGCATTGAGGCAGGCGCCTAGACCGATGGCCAGAGCCAATCCAGCATGTTGTAATGGAAAGATAAAAGCAAGATTCATCAGCTGAGTTGCAATGAGTGTTATAACAGCAATTTTGACAGGTGTTTTAATATTTTGCCGGGCATAAAAGCCGGGCGCGAGTACTTTTACCAAAATTAATCCAAGCAACCCAATGCTATAGGCGATGAGTGCTTGGCGCGTCATCCATACATCTTCAGCCGTAAATGCGCCATAGTAAAAGAGTGTTGCAATAAGTGGAGTGGCCAGCAATGCGAGTGCCACAGCAGCTGGGAGTGTCAGCATGACGGTTAAACGTAACCCCCAATCGAGCAGGCGTGAGTAATTCTCGTTGCTGTTACTGGCATAGTGACGTGATAAGGAGGGTAGCAGGATAGTGCCTAGCGCGACTCCCAGCAGGCCCGCTGGAAATTCCATGAGTCGATCAGCGTAGTAAAGCCAGGAAACGCTGCCTGTAACCAACAATGAAGCAAATATCGTGTTGATCAGCATGCTGATTTGCCCGATGGATACGCCAAAGACTGCTGGCCCCATTAGCTTGAGCACGCGCCATGCGCCGGTATCACCGGATTTCAAACGTATGCGAGGCATCCGTTTAATACGCATTAGAAACGGTACTTGAAATGCAAGCTGCAAGACTCCCCCGATAAAAACTGCCCACGCAAGGGCAAGTACGGGTGGATCCAGTAGTGGCGCAAGCCATAATGCGCAACCGATGAAGGATAAGTTCAATAAAACAGGAGTAAATGCCGGAACTGAAAATTTACTGTAAGTGTTGAGTATTCCGCCCGCAAGCGCAACGAAAGAAATAAACAAAATATAAGGAAAGGTGATGCGCAGCAGCCCGATCGTCAACGCAAATTTTTCCTGATTGACCGAGAATCCAGGTGCACTGATATAGATGATGACCGGCGCAGCTAGAACTCCAAGCAATGTTATGATACATAGTGTGATGCCTAATAGTGTCGCAACGTGGTCTATCAGGTCGCGTGTTTCTTCTTCTGTGCGACGATTTTTATACTCAGCAAGAATTGGGACAAATGCTTGTGAAAAAGCGCCCTCTGCGAATAATCGACGCAAAAGATTGGGGATACGAAATGCGACAAAAAAAGCATCGCTGGCCATGCCGGCACCAAACATTCTAGCGATGAGTACATCGCGCAGGAATCCAAGAATGCGGGAAATCAGTGTCATGCTACTAACCGTAGCGAGCGCTCTAAGTAGATTCAATTAATTCAGAAACCGGTATAAAAAGATAGCTTTAAATGGTAGGGTAAGTAATGGCTGTTTGATAATTTCAATATTATGTCTGATTCAAGATGAATTATCGCCATATTATTTATGATAATGGAAAATTAAAAAACAAAGACCTTTTTGTGATTGTTGTTAAAATACTTAAAATTCTGTAAATAATTAACTATGGAGGGATGGAGAAAATGAAGCTACTGGTCATTTTTGTCGCGGCAATTTTTATTATTGGTTATGTTTATTTGATGGTTAACTTCTTTTGACCAAAAGACAGTTTCTAACCCGAATATTGCATAAGTTCATGTAATGATCTTGCAGGATTATGATTAATTAATAAGTTTTGGAAAGGCGTGATGTGGGGATTCATGCCCGCGATTGAGCATTCTTTATTATTAATCAAAGGAGCAAGTGAAGGTGCGTATCAATTTATGAAATATTCAGGCTAATAAGCTACCTTGTTTATGGGCTATTTGTTCCACGAAGAGGATGATATTCCGATAAGTAAGCTTGGATGAAAGGTAAATCGTATCGTTGTTATCGATTACGATGCTGACAGTATTAGCCCGAGTATTACATAAATTCACGTAGTGATCCTCAGTGCTTTGATTAACAAATAAGTCTAAAGGATGTGGTGTAGTGACTTATACACCCGACTTAGCAAAATCTTTTCTATTAATCAAAAGACAAGTGAGGGCGTGTATCAATTTATGAAATATTCGGGTTAGCAAGGATATTGGGTGCATCTTGCTATCGCAAATCGTGAAAGAGTGGTGGCGAATCAGGGATTTGAACCCCGGACCAACGGATTATGATTCCGCTGCTCTAACCACTGAGCTAATTCGCCATGAGAATGAAAGCGTGCATTTTGCCTTTGGAGTGGGATTGATGTCAAGGTTGATGTAATGATTGATTTATACGTTTGCAGTATTACCAAGCATAAAGCGCCTGTATAATCCCAATGATGAAATTTGATATCGTTGTGATCGGTGGTGGTTTGGTGGGTGCAAGCTTAGTGGTTGCACTTAAAGACAGTGGTTTGAAAATTGCCTTGATCGAGTCACGTTTACCCGCACCATTGCTTGATGATGCTAGCTGGGATAGCAGGATTTATGCTATTAGCCCGGGGAGCGCTGCTTTCCTGCAATCATTAGGTCTATGGCAGCAACTTGCAGCAGCGCGTATTACGCCTGTTTATGAGATGAAGGTATTCGGTGATGATGGTGCTGCGCGACTCGATTTTAGCGCTTATGATAGTGGTCTGCCTGAGCTGGCATTCATCGCTGAAAACCGGCAATTACAATCTGTCGTATGGAATGCGATTGACAACCTGAGTGAGAATGTAACGGTATTTTGTCCGGCGCAGTGTGTTTCGCTCACTTGGCAGGAATCATGGGTTGATTTGCAGCTAGCTGATGGAAGCATGCTGCAGACTGCTTTGGTCGTAGGCGCGGATGGCGTTAATTCCTGGGTAAGAAAGCAAGCCGGGATCGAGGTGACGCAACATCCTTATCATCAAGTGGGGGTGGTTGCTAATTTCTGCACTGAGATGCCTCATTACAATACTGCACACCAGTGGTTTCGGCGAGATGGCGTTCTAGCCTTATTGCCATTGCCTGCTAAGCGGGTGTCCATGGTCTGGTCAGCAAATGAGTCGCAGGCGAACACATTGCGTAACTTATCCAATGAAGCGTTATGTCAGCAAGTTGCTGAGGCCGCTAATCATACCTTAGGAAAGTTACAGTTGGTAACTGAGCCCGCAGGTTTTCCACTGAATTTCGTGCATGTCAAAGCGCTTGTGAAGCCACGTTTGGTGTTGGTCGGTGATGCTGCACACGGTATACACCCGCTCGCGGGTCAAGGTGTAAATCTGGGCTTGCGTGACACTCGTGAGCTAGCTGCAATCTTATTAAATCGTAGGTTGCAATCGGATTGCGGCGACTATAGATTACTCCGACGCTATGAGCGAGCGCGCAAGGAAGATATTCTGGCAATGGAGCTAGTGACCGATGGCTTGCAAAAATTATTCGGTAGTACAGATCCGATATTAATTCGTTTGCGTAATCTGGGGTTTGAGATTACCAATCGTTTGCCGTTATTAAAAAGCAGGCTGATGCAGCATGCGCTAAACTGAAAATGGCTGGCTGAATTTCAATCTTTAAACAGGAGTAATCATTATATGCGTTTACATCACGTTCTCATGTTGCTGCTATTAAGCTTTATTTTCAATCATGCCCTGGCTGATGAAACGCAACTCAGGAATACAATTCAAGCACATTTCCCCGGCAGCGAGATCGAAAGTCTGCGTGAAACTCCTTACTTGGGTTTGTATGAGGTCGTGATAGGGGGAGAAATATTCTATACAGACGAGAAAGCCGCGTATTTTTTTCTAGGTCATATAGTCGATACCAAAACCCGCGTTAGTTTAACTAGCGAGCGCATGCAGCAGCTCAAGGATGCGCGACGAATAGCCATTGATACCTTACCATTGGAGTTGGGGATCAAAGCAGTTAAAGGGAATGGCAAGCGAACGTTGATCGTTTATTCTGACCCGCACTGCCCTTATTGTAAAAAGCTGGAAGAAGAGCTCGTCAATATAACGGACGTGACCATTTATACATTGCTTTACCCTATTTTAAGAAACTCGATGCCGACAGCGATGGCGATTTGGTGCTCGGCGGATCGACTCAAGGCATGGGATGATTTTATGCTGCGGGGCATTACGCCGTCGGGCAAGGACTGTGAAACACCCCTCAATACGTTGCTTCAGTCCGGTCAGGAAAATCGAGTAACCGGAACACCGACGCTTATTTTTGCGGATGGATCAGTCGTGTCAGGCCTGATTCCTGCGGCAGAAAT
>CAYNXU010000107.1:0-5843 GCA_964401225.1 uncultured Nitrosomonas sp. | reverse complement strand
GTTAGGTGGGATAAATAGCCGTAATAATTAACCTGAGCAGTTAATCGATTCATACGTAAGCGCTATTCTTGGTTTCTGAAGCGCTCTATTTCACGCCGATCACGTTTGGTGGGCCTGCCTTTGATGTGAAATTGCTGTGATTGGATCTTGATTTGTTCTGCAAACATTTCGCGTGCTTGACGGCTCGCTTCAGTTTCTAGATAGAGTTTCTGCGCCTCCGATGCTGAGCCGCGCTTATTGGATAAGGTCAGTACTTCAATTTCGTATTGATAATGCCCAATCCGAACGGTGAGTATGTCTCCTATCAATACGGTTTTGGCAGGCTTAGTTCGTGCACCATTGATATGCACTTTGCCACGTTCTACGGCATCTGCCGCAAGTGAGCGTGTCTTAAAGAAACGAGCTGCATAAAGCCATTTGTCAATGCGGAATTTCTCGATATCGTTTTTCGTCATCATCAGTTCGTTATGTCGTTATGAATTAATAAATTCTTAGACGTTTACCCAAACAGTGCCGGCACGATTAGATAGGCTAAAACTGTTACTACGGCGATACCAATCAGATTGAGCTTAAAGCCAGCATGTGCCATCTGGGATATAGTCACGTAACCGGTAGAATACACAACTGCATTAGGTGCTGTTGCAATTGGCAACATAAAAGCGCAACTTGCTGCGAGTGCAGCGGGGGCAATCAAGAGCATCGGCTCGATTCCATGGGTAGTTGCCAGTGCGCCGAGTATCGGGAGAAATGCGGCGGTGGTTGCGGTGTTGCTTGTGAGTTCAGTCAAAAATATCACCAGAGCAACAAGTCCCAACATGATAAAAATTAATTCCAGATTAGCCAGGGCCGATAAATTGTTACTCAACCATCCAGCTAAGCCCGTTTTTTCAATCGCGGCGGCAAGGCTTAATCCTGCGCCGAACAACAACAATACTCCCCAGGGAATCTTATTTGCACTATCCCAATCCAGTAGAGCGGATGCCTTTTCTTGTGCGTGACCAGACGGAATGACGAACATTAAAACCGCTCCACCGATGGCAATCATGGCATCATCCAACCAAAGCAGGATGTTGGCGTGTTGCTGAATGGGTATGCGTATGATCCATGCAATGGCGACGAGCAGAAAAACAAATGTAAGTCGTTTTTCGGGCTGCGTGAGTTTGCCCATTTTTTGTAATTCGTCGATGATCATGCCTCGTGAAAGATGAATATCCTTGGTATTGAAGGGGTAAGTCCGTTTCGTCAACATCCACCAAGTCATCGCGACCATGACAATTACAATTGGAATTCCTAACAACATCCATTCAAGGAAGCTGATCTCGATGCCGTAGGTCTGCTTCATAAAGCCAACAACGAGCAAATTCGGCGGCGTACCAATAATGGTTCCTAGTCCACCTATACTGGCTGCATAAGCGATCCCCAGCAATAGGCATAAAAGAAAGTGTTCGTAATCCTTCGTTTTAGCGATCCCTGTAACTAAGGATAATGCGATAGGCATCATCATGATGGCACTTGCTGTATTACTGATCCACATTGAAATTAGAGCAGTTACTCCCATGAAGCCCGCTATGATGGCGGCGGGATTGGTTCCAATGCGGGATAAAATATTTAAGGCTAATCTACGATGCAAATTCCATTTTGTGAGTCCTGTTGCAATGATGAATCCACCCAGCAATAAAAAAATGATCGGTGCCGCATAAGATGTAGTGCTTTCCCCGGTTGTCATGATGCCGAAAGCAGGAAAGAGCAATATAGGTAACAACGAGGTGATGGGAATGGGTAAGACTTCTGTTGCCCACCATGTGGCCAATAACATTGCGATACCTGCGGTATGCCAGGCTGAAGTTGACATGTCTGTGGGGGCTGGCCAAATAACTGTCATCAGCAAAAAACAGAGGCCCAGCATAAAACCAATACGCTTGGGTAATGTGAAAAAAGGATTGCCGGTATATTTTTTCATTGAGATGGCAAAATTACAGGATTCTTTCTTATATAATTAGCGTATCGTTAGGATTGCAATTAGAGTATTTGTTTTTCTGGCGATTATAGAGCCTGTATTGGATATATACGCATCACCCATGGCTAATTTACCCTGCTTTATACGAACATTCCAGGAAAAATATATTTGATATGATCTTAAGCAATATTCTTAGATAAATTGATGTTCTGCGGTGTATCAAGGGTTTTGCTTTTTTCATACTTTGTTCTATTCACATACGCAATTTTCTTAACTCGCTTTTATAGAACCCTAATGCCTGTCTGGAGATAATAATGGTGGTAGCAGATGTTTTAAAAAAGATTCAAGACCATGAAGTGAAATTCGTTGATCTGCGTTTTACGGATACCAATGGCAAGGAACATCATGTCACGATCCCTGCGCATGCGTTTACTGCAGACAAGTTTGAGGATGGGCATGCATTTGATGGTTCTTCTATTGCAGGTTGGAAGGGGATACATGCTTCGGATATGTTGCTCATGCCAGACCCAGATACTGCAACGCTGGATCCATTCATGGATGAAGCGACATTGTTCCTTTCTTGTGATGTGGTTGATCCTTCGGATGGGCAAGGTTACAACCGTGATCCACGTTCATTGGCAAAGCGTGGTGAAGTCTATCTTAAATCTACAGGCGTAGGTGACGTTGCTTATTTTGGCCCTGAGCTTGAATTTTTTATTTTCGACTCTGTTCGCTGGCATACCGGTATGTCGGGTTGTTTCGTGGAAATCGAGTCTGAAGAGGCTTCCTGGAGTTCGAAAAAGAAATACGAAGATGGCAATATCGGTCATCGGCCTTCGATCAAAGGAGGTTATTTCCCAGTGCCTCCAGTTGATTCGCTGCACGATATCCGTTCAGCGATGTGTCTGGTTCTGGAAGAAATGGGAATTAGCGTTGAAGTCCATCATCATGAAGTTGCCAATGCGGGTCAATGTGAAATCGGCACTCGATTCAATAGCCTTGTGAAGCGTGCGGATTGGAATCAGATGCTTAAATACGTTGTACATAATGTTGCGCATTCCTACGGTAAAACAGCCACATTTATGCCCAAACCCATAGTTGGCGATAATGGCTCCGGTATGCACGTTCATCAATCGATCTGGAAAGATGGCAAGAATTTATTCTCAGGCAATGGCTATGCTGGAATGTCAGAAACTGCCCTGTATTATATTGGTGGTATCATCAAGCACGCCAAGGCATTAAACGCGATAACCAATCCAGGAACCAATTCGTACAAAAGACTTATCGCAGGTTATGAAGCGCCGGTCAATATCGCTTATTCTGCGAGTAATCGTTCTGCAGCTATCCGTATTCCTTATGCCAGCAATCCTAAACAACGACGTGTCGAAATACGTTTTCCTGATCCAATCGCCAATCCCTATCTGTCCTTCACTTCATTACTGATGGCGGGACTTGATGGTATCCAGAATAAGATACATCCCGGGGACCCTATGGATAAAAATCTCTATGACCTTCCTCCCGAAGAAGCATCCAAAGTTCCGAGTACCTGCAATTCCTTGGAGGAAGCACTGGAGAATCTGGATAAGGATCGTGAATTTCTTACCCGTGGGGGTGTATTTTCAAATGATATGATTGATGCGTATATTGCACTTAAAATGGAAGAAGCTATGCTCTATCGTATTACTACGCATCCGGTCGAGTTCTCGATGTATTACAGTTTGTAGATAAAGGGTATATTAAAGGCGTTTATTAATTTATTGCCTGGGCTCCATTTGAATGAAAATTTAACCAATTGTTTGTTTTTTTGCAAAGTTAGATTTTTAGTTGGGAGGCTACTATGATGCAATACAAGTGGGTCGCTGTTACAGTGTTGATAGCGTTGCTAATGGTTACGATTCCAGCGGTGGCCGGTATTTATAAGGTTGTTGATGAAAATGGCCGTGTCACTTATACCAACGCACCTGCAAAAAGCGCACAGAGAGTCAAGTTGAGTTCTTCAGAGCCCACAATGGTGGCAAAAGCGGCGATGACAACAGCACCTGTGGCCATGGATGGTTTTCCAAAGGTGAGTGTTACACAGCAGAAAAAGCGGGACGTTAAGCGTCGCCAGATTCTTGAAAATGAATTAGCTGCAGAAACGAGGCTCCTGGCGGAGATACACCACGCTTTGAACGAGGCCGAAAAAAGTGTGAAACTAATTGTGGCTGATCGGTCTCAGTTAATGTCTGAGAGCAGTTTTTTCGAAGATGAGAAAATAAAGAAGTTACGTAATCAAGCTGCGTTACATGAAAGAAATATTACAGCGCTGTATAAGGAGCTGGAAAATCTCTAGTGATTGAGCTGCTGAATGGTTATTCTATGAAAAACATTGCTTTGTTCCTGGCGCTGACTGCATTTAGTTTTTCCTGTATGGCTCAATCAGGGGTGTATAAGCGAGTGGATCAAGATGGGCACATTATTTATTCTGATGTTCAAGTTAGGGGAGCTAGAGAGATTGATTTGCCTGAGATTACCGTATTGCCTGCAGCAAGTAGCTCAGTAAGTTCGATAGTAGGCAGAGAAGTAACCTTGGCTGGGCAGCAGGGAGCCGTTGACAAACGAAGTGATCAAGCAGTAAGCCTAGTGCTCGGCAGTAGAACAGTTCACCAAAAGTCTGGAGATCAAACGGTAACACAATTGAGTGACCATGATCGGGTGCAACAAATTATTGAAGAGATGGCACTTTATGAGGATAGTATTGAAGCGCTCGAAATCGAACTTTATAATTTGGGAGGTGGCTATTAAAGTAGGCACGGAAAAATAGCGTTCATTGAAAGTATGATCATTTGAATAGTGATCTGTTACTTTCCTTTTTTGTTCAAAACCAAACTAAGACTCATGAGCGTACTTGAGCTCAAAATTCCACCTATCATCGTATTAGCTTTCATCGGGATCTTTATGTGGTTAGCTGCCAACCGTGCTCCTGAATGGGCGCTAACTATTCCGGGGCATGTTGTTATAGCCATCGTTATCGGCTTGATAGGTATCTTGCTTATTCTGGCAGGGGCGATCGAATTCAGGGCGGCTAAGACCACCGTTAATCCCATGCAGCCAGGCAACGCCTCATCTATCGTTACTAGGGGCGTTTATGCTATAAGTCGTAACCCCATGTATGTGGGTTTTTTGCTGATTCTGCTCTCATGGGCGGTATTTTTATCAAATATCTTATCCTTTGCAGTATTACCCACTTTCGTATGGTATATGAATCGTTTTCAGATCATTCCGGAGGAAAGGGCATTACTCGCTAAATTTGACGAGGATTACAGTGCCTATACGAAAAGCGTGCGCAGGTGGTTGTGATTTATCACGTTTTGTGTCAAGAAGCTCTGTGACCAAAGAGGTATATAGATAAGGTATTACGTATGCCAGTGATACACTTATTGGCCAATTAATTCGAAACGAGGACGACCTCGTTACGGGAATTTCATCGGGGACGACCCCATCCTTTTGGAAGGGAGCATTATGGCTTGGGTCATTCTTGTTTTAGCGGGTCTATTTGAAGTTGGTTGGGCAATTGGGTTGAAATATACCGAGGGATTCACACGACTTTGGCCTTCACTGTGGACGGTGCTTGCAATCGTTTCAAGTCTCTGGCTATTGGCAATTGCCATGAAATCACTACCTATTGGAACAGCCTATAGCGTCTGGGTAGGTGTGGGCGTAGTTGGTACGGTGATATTGGGTACCGTGTTGTTTGAAGAGCCGATCAATGCAGCGCGACTCATCAGTATCATGTTAATCATTATTGGTATCATTGGTCTCAAGATGACCTGAGAAATATCGTTTTCATGTCAAGGCATTCATGAGCGTATATCCAGACTATACGGCACAAAGTAGCTATTACTTA
>CAYNXU010000106.1:1732-5848 GCA_964401225.1 uncultured Nitrosomonas sp. | reverse complement strand
GGAGGGCGTTCCAGGGATGTCAAAAATGAAATTCTTTATCGTTTTGAATTCCCTGACAGGCCGGGTGCATTAATGAATTTTCTTAACAATATGAGTCATCTCTGGAATATAAGTTTGTTTCATTATCGCAACCATGGGGCGGATTTTGGGCGAGTATTAGTTGGCATGGAGGTGCCGCCCAGTGAAGAAGCAGATTTTAAGAATTTTCTCAATAACTTAGGCTATCGATATTGGGATGAAAGTAAAAATCCAGCCTATAAGTTATTTCTGCAATAAACATCCGGGTTAACTCGATCATGAATACTGTAATACTCTCAATTCAAAGTGACCGAATGATTTTAAGCTGGTTTGGGCAGTGAATGGTAATTACTGAGCAAACAGAATTGCCAGATTGGATTTTTTCAAATTCACCCCTTGCATTTGTTACCATCCGGTTGCAATATCTAGTTCTTCTATTTATATATTTCAATGATATTCCGATTGAGGGAGTGAGTTCACGAGTAAATAAGCAGAGTCTCTTATCTAAAAATTAAAAAAATAAATAGAAATAAACTAGAAATAAAAAAGGGAGGGTTATTCATGAGTGCAAAGGGGCAGCTGTTGCAGGATCCATTTCTAAATATACTGCGGAAGGAACATATTCCCGTATCGATATACTTGGTAAATGGTATTAAATTACAAGGACATATTGATTCGTTTGATCAATATGTCGTGTTATTGAAAAATTCAGTAACACAGATGGTATATAAGCACGCGATTTCCACCGTGGTCCCAGCCAGGGCTGTGGCCATTCCAATTGAAACACCTGTAGCTCGCGATACGGATGCCTGATTTCACCGATGTAGAGGCAGGTAAGAGCAACACTGCCATCTTAGTAGGTTTCAATCAAGGTAACGATGATAAAGAGAGTCTAGAGGAATTATGTCAGCTTGCCATGAGTGATCAACTCATGGTTCTAGCTGTTGTGGAAGGAAGGCGCTCACGGCCTGATCCTGCCACCTATGTTGGTAGTGGCAAGATAGATGAAATTCAACAGCTCTTGAGTCAGACTAAAGCATCTCTGGTGATATTCAATCATGATTTATCCCCGATTCAGGAGCGAAATCTGACCCAACGGCTTCAGTGTCGCGTTATTGACCGTACGAGCCTGATTCTTGATATTTTTGCTCAGCGCGCTAAAAGCCGCGAAGGTAAATTACAGGTTGAGCTTGCTCAGTTAGAGCATCTTGCATCCCGTTTAGTGCGGGGCTGGACGCACTTGGAGCGGCAAAAGGGGGGGATCGGGTTACGTGGACCGGGAGAAACCCAGCTCGAAACGGATCGGCGATTATTAGCTAAAAGAGTGAAGTTTCTGAAAGAGAAACTGTCAAAAGTTCAACGTCAGCGTGGCGTTCAACGACGTGCCAGACAGCGCGCAGAAGTAGTATCCGTATCCATTGTTGGTTATACTAATGCGGGTAAATCAACTTTATTTAATAGCCTGACGCGTACTCAAACCTATGCGGCTGATCAGTTATTCGCTACGCTGGATACGACAACGCGCAGATTATTTATTCCTGACTGTGGCAGTTTGGTTATTTCAGATACGGTTGGGTTTATTCGTGATCTACCTCATACCTTAGTTGCTGCTTTTCGTGCGACATTGGAAGAAACGGTACAAGCTGATATGCTATTGCACGTAGTCGATGCGGCAAGTCCTTCCCGTAATGAGCAGATTGCTGAGGTGAATAAACTGCTCAAAGAGATTGGTGCAGATACTATTCCGCAAATTTTAATATTTAATAAAATTGATCTTATCGAATCAGGCGGGACTGCAAGTTATGTGCGGGATGAGTGTGGTAGAATAGTCTGCATTCGGTTAAGTGCTAAAACCGGCGAGGGGTTGGAATTTGTTAGAATGGCCCTGGCAGAAGCGGTTACGCAGAGTTCTGTAGAATTAAGAGAGAATTTCTTAGAAATAAGAATTTGAGCGATAGCAGAGCTACAGCTTTTTTTAGAACGAAAGAAAGGATTAAATTATCATGGGATTAAATGATCCTCAATGGGGAAGAAGAAAGGGTAACTCTAGCCCACCAGATCTTGATGAAGTGCTGCGTAATGTCAGCAAAAGAATTAATGAGCTTTTTGGTCGTAGAGGCGGTGGCGGAAGCGGCAATGAAGAAAGGCCTGGAGATGAAGGCCCCAAAAAACAAGGTGGCGGTAATATCGTAGTCATGGTTTTGTTGCTGCTTGTTGTCTGGGCTGCCAGTGGCTTTTACATTGTTGAAGAAGGTCAGCGTGGTGTCGTGCTACGTTTTGGTAAGCATGTAGACACTACTCAAGCGGGGTTACGTTGGCATATGCCCTATCCCATCGAGAAGGTCGAATCTGTGAATGTCAGTCAGGTGCGTACGGTAGAGATCGGATATCGGAACAATGTCAGAAGCAAAGTGCTGAAAGAATCGTTGATGTTGACTGATGATGAGAACATTATTGATATTCAATTTGCTGTGCAATACATTTTGAATAGTCCAGAAGATTTCCTATTTAATAATCGTGATCCTGATGTTGCCGTATTGCAAGTCGCAGAAACGGCCATTCGTGAGATTATCGGGAAAAGTAAAATGGACTTTGTGTTATATGAGGGGCGTGAGGATGTAACTGCGCAGACAACACAACTCATGCAAACGATTCTGGATCGATATGAGATAGGTATTACGGTGAGTCGGGTAACAATGCAGAATGCGCAGCCACCTGAACAGGTACAAGCAGCATTCGATGATGCGGTTAAAGCCGGACAAGATAGAGAACGGCAACGTAATGAAGGTCAGGCTTATGCCAACGATGTGATTCCGAGAGCGCGAGGTGCTGCAGCACGTTTGATGGAAGAAGCGAGCGGGTATCAGCAGCGTGTAATTTCCAGCGCAGAGGGTGATGTCAGTCGTTTCGAGCAGATTCTTGTCGAGTACAGTAAGGCGCCAGGGGTAACACGCGATCGTTTGTATTTGGATATGATGCAGCAGGTACTTTCCAGCACCAGCAAAATTTTGATTGATCAAAAAAGTGCCGGAAATTTGCTGTATTTACCATTGGATAAGTTGATTCAAATGGATGGGGCTGTATCCAGACCACCCATGACGATGCAATCTCAATCACAAGCAATGCAAGAAACGCCTGATGTGAGCGTGCGTACACGCGAATCATTCCGCAGTCGTGAACGGGAGGTAAGATAAAATGGGGAAATTTTCATCATTACTATCAGGCATAGCCGTTGTGCTAGTTTTGGTAGCGAGTTCAGCTATATATATTGTTGATGAACGCGAGCAGGCTATTCTGTTCCAGTTGGGAGAAGTGATAGACGTAAAAACTGAACCCGGTTTGTATTTTAAGCTTCCTATCGCACAGAATGTACGCTACTTTGATCGGCGTATCCTTACCATGGATACTGAAGAACCGGAACGTTTCATTACTTCTGAAAAGAAAAACGTTCTCGTGGATCTATTTGTGAAATGGCGTATCGTTGATGTGAAACAATATTATATTAGTGTGCGGGGAGATGAAACCCTTGCGCGGACACGCTTGTCACAAACAGTAAATTCAAGTATGCGTGATGAGTTTGGTAACCGTACTGTACATGATGTGGTTTCTGGAGAGCGTGATAGAATTATGGAAATCATGCGTCAGAAAGCTAATGTGGATGCTCAAAAAATTGGCGTCGAAGTGGTAGATGTGCGTTTAAAACGCGTCGATTTGCCGCAAGAAGTCAGTGAGTCTGTGTATCGCAGAATGGAAGCGGAACGAAAACGGGTGGCCAATGAATTGCGTTCAACAGGTGCAGCGGAGGCTGAAAAAATTCGTGCGGATGCTGATCGGCAACGTGAAGTAATCTTGGCTGAAGCTTATCGTGATGCGCAGAAAATCATGGGGGATGGTGATGCCCAGGCTGCTGCAACCTATGCGAGTACCTTTGAAAAGAGCCCGGAGTTTTATTCATTCTATCGAAGCATGGAAGCTTATAAACAATCCTTTAAGAATAAAGGTGATATGTTAGTACTTGAACCTAGTTCAGAGTTTTTCAGGTATTTGAATAGTGCGGGCAAGCAGTAACAAGGCTTAAACTGCTTCAACTAATGTATC
>CAYNXU010000106.1:0-1632 GCA_964401225.1 uncultured Nitrosomonas sp. | reverse complement strand
TAATGTATCTGATTATTTTTGATAACTGATCATCAGATAAAGTAATAGCATTCTGTAGAGTGCTATATTCATCAAGAATTTTGCTGGAGATAGTGCTGTTATGTGGGATACCTTCCTGATGGCCATTGCATTAATGTTGGTGTTGGAAGGTATTTTTCCTTTTACATTCCCTAATGCTTGGCGTGACACGTTTAGAAAAATCATTGAGCTGGAAGACGGTCAGATCCGCTTCATTGGTTTGACATCAATGGTGATAGGACTAATCGTGCTCTACCTGGTGAATTAAACTCCTGCAGAAACTTCATTCTAAGTAGGTAATAAATTAAGCGATTGCTAAATAATAAGGATGCGTAACTGGCTTCTTCCTGAATATGTCGAGGATGTTCTACCATCTGAGGCATTGCGTATCGAGAAAATGCGTCGTCGCATTTTGGATATCCTCCTTGTGCATGGCTATCAGTTTGTGATCCCACCTTTACTGGAGTATGTCGAATCATTGTTGTCGGGTAGTGGAAGTGACATGGATTTGCGTATGTTCAAAGTATTGGATCAATTAAGTGGCAGAATGATGGGGTTACGTGCAGATATCACTCCACAAACTGCGCGAATAGATGCGCATTTGTTGAATGCGCAAGGGGTGACTCGTCTTTGCTATGCCAACAGCGTCTTGCATACGGTTCCTTGCGAAATTACACGAACTCGTGAGCCATTTCAGATTGGTGCTGAATTATATGGCCACCCAGGTTTGGAAAGTGATCTCGAAATTCAGCGATTAATGCTGAGATGTCTCACGATATCAGGGATTGATAAAATTCATCTCGACCTAGGGCATGTAGCTATTTTTCGCAGTCTAATTAAGGACTCCGGGGTTCTCCCGGAGTTTGAAGTGGATTTATACAGTGTATTGCAAGCCAAAGATACCGCCGCTCTTTATGATCTGCTCAATACAGGATTACATAAGCGACTGGATAAGCATACACGGGATGCATTGAAGATGCTGCCAGAATTATATGGCGATAAAGAAATACTATCCCACGCTCGCAATTTACTTCCCTGCCACCCGGAAATCGACAGTGCATTGAATCAGCTTGAAGTGATCGAGAATGAGTTAAAAGATTATGTGGATACAATAACTTTCGATTTGTCTGATTTGCGCGGTTATCATTACCACACCGGTGTGGTATTTGCTGCTTATGCAAAAGGAAGTGCTAATGCCATTGCGTTGGGTGGGCGCTATGATGAAATTGGTAAAGTGTTTGGAAGGGCAAGACCGGCGACAGGGTTTAGTATGGATTTGCGGGAATTGTTGAAATTAGTCAGATCGGATGCCTGCCCTAAGGGGATTCTGGCGCCTTATAAAAGTGATGACAGAGCCCTTGGTAAAATAATTGAGCAGTTACGTGATGCAGGTCATATCGTTATCACAGCATTGCCGGGAAATGAAATCGAAGAAGATGCCCTCTACTATGACAGAAAACTTATCTTGCACAATGGTGTATGGGAAGTAGTGGGAATTTAAATCATCCATATACATCAAGAAAAGAGATTCTGAGTTATGACCAAGAATGTAGTTGTTATCGGCACACAGTGGGGAGATGAAGGAAAAGGCAAAATAGTCGATTGGTTAACTGA
>CAYNXU010000105.1:3668-5868 GCA_964401225.1 uncultured Nitrosomonas sp. | reverse complement strand
ACCGAGCTACCCGGTTATCTTGGCCCTACATTGAATTTCGTGCGTGGTCAGAAAGTTCGTATCATTGCATATAATCAATTGCCTGAACCGACCGTCGCTCATTGGCATGGCATGCATGTGCCTCAGAAAATGGATGGGCATCCGATGTATGCAATTAATCAGGGTGAGCGCTATATTTATGAATTTGAGGTCAAGAATCCGGCCGGCACAAACTGGTATCACGCGCATACGCATGAGAAAACGGCGACACAGGTATACCAGGGATTAGCTGGATTAATCACCGTTACCGATGAGCAGGAGCAGAAACTGGATCTACCTAGCGGCGAATACGATCTGCCGATCGTCATTCAGGATCGCCGTTTCACTGCAGATAACCAGCTACGTTATCTCCAGCATGGCAGGCATGAGCGAGCGATGGGTTTTTTGGGTGACACCATACTAATCAATGGACAGATTGATCGCGCCATACCTGTTAAAACCCGCGCCTATCGCTTGCGGTTGTTGAACGGCTCGAATTCGAGGATATATAAACTCGGCTGGGAAGATGGTACACCTCTGACGGCCATCGCAACCGACGGCGCGTTACTCGGCAAGCCCGAGAATTTTCCGTATATCATGCTGGCGCCAGCAGAGCGAGTTGAGTTGTGGGTTGATTTCAGCGGACGTGAGCTGGGCTCTGATCTCGTGCTGTATAGCCTCGACTATCACGGCGCCATGCCACGCATGGGGGGAGGCATGCGCGGTGGTATGGGGAGAGGCGGTGGTGGCATGGGTATGATGGAGGGTGGATTCGCGCAAGGTGAAAAATTTCCAGTGGTTAAATTCCGTATTGCTGAAAAAACGAGCGAATCCCCCGAATTGCCGAAAGTATTAACGCCTTTCCAACGCTTGCTGGATCGGGATGTTGCAAACCCGGATAAGCCTATACAAATTGGTCTGAGCATGATGCATATGTCCCCCGAACTTAATCATAGATCGTTTGAATTGCTGGCGGCTGCAGAGAGTGAAAAAATTCCTGTCAATACGATCCAGAAAATCAGAATTACCCAGGAAGATCATGCAATGCGGAGAGGCGGTAGAAGAGGCATGGGTGGAATGGGAGATGCGGATGACATGGATGAGCGGGGAGGAAGGCGAGGTGGAAGAGGTGGCGGCGGGGGCATGATGATGTCCATGGCGCACCCAATTCACTTGCATGGGCAGCAATTCCAGATTTTGTCCCGGCTGGTGCAGGATCGTCATGGCAGTGGTTACGATACGGTCAAGGATGGTTTCATCAACACCGGCTGGAAAGACACCGTGCTGGTCATGCCTGGCGAAGAAGTCACGATCATCAAGCCATTCCAGGACTATACCGGGCTTTTCCTCTATCATTGCCATAATCTTGAGCATGAAGACATGGGAATGATGCGTAATTTCTTGGTGCGTTAAATGATACTGATGTGGCAATAAAAGTATTTTTTGGATAGGAGATAATGCACAATGGGCTGTAATTCAAGATCTTGGCGCGGATTGAAGGGGAAAGTAAATGTATTGACAAGTGCACAACTCAAGGCAGTATCGGAGACTTCCGTAGAATTTTTCTGCCAAGACAAACAACTGTAATTCAAATTTATCGATCTTCATGTCCAGTAACTCCAATCTCGAGACGACTCCTGCATGGAGCGGCAAGGCAGAACTTTTTCACCGTTACCTGGTGATCTTTCTCCATGGGGTGATGGCAGTGGAGTTCGTTGCGGTTATATATGAGGGGCATTGGATTCATGCATTTCTGTTGCTCGCTATCAGCATTATCACCCTCCTGCCCATTGTGCTCCGTCGTAAATTCAGGATTCATATTCCAGCTGAATTTCAGATCCTGACCATCATCTTTATTTTTGCGGCCTTGTTTCTGGGGGAAATACACCGCTATTATGATCGCTGGTGGTGGTGGGATATCGCGCTTCACGCTAGCTCTGGTCTGTTGCTGGGGATTTTTGGCTTTCTGTTGGTCTATGTACTTAACGAGAATGAGCGGGCACAACTGTCGATGCGGCCACACTTTATTTCCCTCTTCGCTTTTCTGTTTGCTGTTGCTGTGGGGGCGTTATGGGAGATTTTCGAGTTTGCGATGGATCAGATTTTTAGCACTAACATGCAGAAACCCATGCTGGGAGATGATTCTGGTCTGACCGACACAATGTGGGATCTGATTGTCGAT
>CAYNXU010000105.1:1723-3568 GCA_964401225.1 uncultured Nitrosomonas sp. | reverse complement strand
CATGCTGGGAGATGATTCTGGTCTGACCGACACAATGTGGGATCTGATTGTCGATGTTATGGGCGCGCTGATTATTAGCTTGCTGGGATGGTGGTATCTGATGCGGCGCAAGCGCTCCTTTATCGATGTCTGGATTGACAAGTTTATTACTCGCAACCCGCATCTTTTTAATGGCTATCGTTCATCCGGATCAGATAACAACAAATGAAGGCAACGTCGGAACCCAATAAACAATCATGAGAAAAATATTATTGATAACCTTGTCATTACTTGTAGTAACACCATTGAGCGCAGAATGGGTCAAGGTAGGCGCGGGCGCAAAGCGGGGGGAAACTCATTATTTTGACTCGGGTAGCACCCAAAAAAACGGCCATTTTAGGAAAGTCTGGGTATTATCCAGCTATGACCAGAAGCAAACAGGCGGCTATCAATCCGTAAAAAGTTTGTATGAACTGGACTGCCAGAGAGAAGCGGCCCGATCCTATACCTTACTGCTTTATCCCGATTCCCGTGCGGCCACGAGCGTAATCGGTGCTCAACACGATCCATCGAAAGACTGGTTTGACTTTGCAGCCGACTCTTTCCTTGATCGCATCGCTAAAATCGTTTGCAAGGAATAAGCTGATTTTTTTGCCAATCAGTACGTAAAAACACTCCCGCCGGGCTAATATTATTTTGAATCAGCCAAAAAATTGTTTAATATTCCCAAAATGTGATCGATATCCCAAATCGTATGGTTGACATTGATTTGAAAGCGTATTTCTTCATCACCCTTGGGAACTACGGGATAATTCAGGCCGGTCGCTAAAACGCCATGCTGGAAAAGGTATGCAGTAAGTTGGGCTGTTTTCTGGGTATCGCGCACGACAAGCGGGGTGACCGGGTGTTCACCGGGAATGGTTTCAAAACCTAGCCTGGCTAGCCCATTTTCAAAGCGTGCTGTCAGTTCGCGCAGTCTGGCTAGGCGCAAAATGCCTTCTTTGCTTTCGAGTATTTCCAGGGCCGCGATGGCCGACAATGCCTCGGAGGGTGTGATCGGGTTTGAGTAGATATAAAAAGCGGAGGTTTCCCGCAGGTAATCGATGACGGCGGCGCTCGCAACGACGTAGCCACCGTTAACGCCCAATGCTTTGCCGAGCGTGGCGATCAGGATGTCGGCCTGGCTATGGGTATATTCTTCGGTGCCCCGTCCGGTTTTGCCAAATGCACCTACCCCATGCGAATCATCAGCGAGGGTAATGATGCCTTCTGTGAAATGATGCTCATATTTACGACAGATCGCGATGATGTCATGCAATGGCGCACAGTCACCCCGCATGCTGAAGATGCCGTCGGTGATGACCAGCACCCGCCTGATCTCTGCTTCATTTTCCGTTGGCTTGCTTGAAGCATACCTGCTGAGAATTTGCTCGAGTGCTGCCATATCGAGATGCGGATAAATTTCCTTTTTTGCCGGGTGGGAGAGACGAATCGCATTGATGATGCTGTTATGATTCAACTGATCGCTCACTACCAGTGTATGTTCATGAATCAACGGCGGCAGTACCCCCATCACAGCCGCATAGGCTGCGCTGTAAATCATCGCGGCGGACCGTCCGTGAAATGCTGCGAGACGTTTTTCAAGTTCAACATGGGGTTGGTAGGTGCCCGAGATGAAACGCACCGCCCCCGGGCCGGTGCCAAAATGTTTGACACCCGCTTCTTCAGCGGCTATCACCTTCGGATGAAGCGTCAGCCCCAAATATGAATTAGAATTCATGAGCAAATACGGTTTCTCATCTCCCGCGAGAAAATAACGCGGTCCCGCGTTTTCATCCTCAGCAGGCGTGGGCAGCCGGCCATGCT
>CAYNXU010000105.1:0-1623 GCA_964401225.1 uncultured Nitrosomonas sp. | reverse complement strand
AAATAACGCGGTCCCGCGTTTTCATCCTCAGCAGGCGTGGGCAGCCGGCCATGCTTGACCCAGTTGGGGGGAGTAATGTTTGCAATCACTTTTTCTTTCCCTTTTCGGGCGCCTTTCGCTTCCAACTCATTCAGCTTCAACGCGCAATAGGCATTCAACTTTTTCAGTGACATCTCAGCTCCTTCCTGTGGGTGAACCCAATTTGTTCGTCAGATGGTCGATCATGTCCTTTGTCATGGCTGCAAGATCGTATTGGGGTTGCCAGCCCCACTCCTCGCGCGCGACTTGATCATCCATATGACGCGGCCACGAATCGGCAATCGCTTGCCTAACCGGATCGACCTGATAGCATATCGTAAAATCGGGAGTGTACTGTTGAATGTGCATGGCCAACTGTTCGGGCGCAAAACTCATTGCGGTCACATTAAAGGCATTCCGGTGTTTTAATCGCTTGGGATCCACTTCCATCAGCTCGATAGCAGCGCGCACAGCATCGGGCATATACATCATATCCAGATACGTCCCCTGTCTTAAAAAACAGGTATATTCTTTTCGTCGGATCGCCTGATAAAAAATCTCGACGGCGTAATCGGTGGTTCCCCCACCGGGCAGGGTTTCATGCGAGATCAAGCCAGGATAACGGACACCACGGGTATCCACCCCATAGCGAGCGAAATAATAATCACACAACAGCTCGCCAGACACTTTACAAATGCCATAGAGCGTATTGGGCCGCTGGATGGTATCCTGCGGTGTGTTGTCACGCGGCGTACCGGGTCCAAAAGCGCCGATCGAACTGGGAAAGAACACAGCGCAACCATACTCGCGACTGACTTCGAGGACGTGATGCAGTCCTTCCATATTGATTTTCCAGGCTGCCTGTGGGTTTTTCTCGGCAACGGCTGATAGTAGGGCGGCCAAGTGAAAAATTGTGTCAATACGGTAATCCCGTACCACTTGGGCCAGGGCTTCGATATCGGTTACATCCAATGTGGTATAGGGTCCTTCTTCGACCAAAGCTTGTTGGGGCATTTTCTTGTGGCCGGCAGCCACGACATGATCGCTCCCGTATTTTTTCCGCAACGCGGGAACCAGCGCGGAACCAATTTGCCCGGTCGCCCCGGTGACCAAGATTCGCTTCATAAATCCCTGTTTTTCAAGTTGTAGGCATAGTTAGATGAGTGCACGAGCCTGTTAGCTAAATAGCTAAGTTGATGGCAAGGCGCATAATTCTGGTCTCTGTCATTATCTCTCTGTACAGGATGGGCTGGGATAACCTGGAAGTCAGGCAGCATTCTTTTCTGTGACACCTTTCCAGCCAAACCAAGTACCGATCACTGCGCCGATGAAATTAAGCACCACATCGGTGAAGCTGGCGTATCGGCCGGGAATATCGAACTGATGCCATTCGAGTAATGCGCCGTAAGTCCCAGCCATCATTACCACCAGAAACAGTATGATTCGGGAATGAAGATAAGGAAATAGGCAGCGGTAAAATGTCCATGCAAGCACGGCGTAAGCGGGGATATGTAGAATATTATGCACCGTCGGGGTAAACCAGGAAAAGACAGCATGAATGATCGTCGGATCGTCAGGCGGCTCCCCGGGTATCGAAGCGATGGC
>CAYNXU010000104.1:0-5874 GCA_964401225.1 uncultured Nitrosomonas sp. | reverse complement strand
GCACAAACAGGGGTTTCCAAACAGTTTCTTAGAGTTTATTATCTGTGTCATTAGGCAAAAGCGGACAGTATCCAAATGACGCATGGCGGCAAGAAAGATCTACTAAATGGTGCGCTGCTTGCTGCAAATAGCCTAAAAATGCCTGCGCAACAACAGACAATTGTTTGCCTGATGAATAGGCATAGTACCAGTGACGCTCAATAGGAAATTCCTGCACGTCAAGCACAGCTAGCTGCCCCATAGGCGCATCTAGCGCCAAGGTATGGCGTGACAAAACCGATATACCCAACCCACCAATAATTGCTTGTTTGATCGCCTCATTACTTCCTAATTCCATCCGCACTTTTAGTTTTAGGTTATGTTCAGAGAAAAAACGCTCTGTCTCCTTGCGTGTACCCGATCCTGGTTCACGCAATATAAAGGGCTCCTCACAAATACGTTTAACTGAGATGCGCTTTGTATTGGCAAGGGGATGATTGGCTGACGCCAGAACAACCAAAGGGTTATCCAAGAATGCTTCTGCCACTGCATCTACTTCCTCAGGTAATCGACCTAAAATATAAAGATCATCTTGATTGTTTATCAAGCGCTCTAGTACTCGATCATGATTAGTAACTTTGAGGGCAACCTCTACCTTCGGATACTTTTGACAAAACGTTCCCAATAAACGTGGCGTAAAATATTTAGCAGTAGTGACTACCGCTAGCCTCAGTTTACCAGCTTTCAGTCCTTTCATATCTGAGACAATCATTTCGAAGCGCGCCAGATGCTCAAATACACCAAGACAAGTCTGATAAAGTTCCTGGCCAGCATCAGTTAAATAGATCTTTTTACCTACTTGCTCAAACAAAGGTAGGCCTATATCGTCTACTAGCTTCTTGATTTGCATTGACGCTGTTGGCTGAGTCAAAAATAGCTCTTCTGCTGCCCGCGTAAAGCTCTTTAAACGAGCAATCGCTTCAAAAACTTCAAGTTGACGCAAGGTGCTATGGCGCATTAATTTTTCCTCTCATCCATAGATATTAGTCTATTGTTATTATCAATACATTTGATTGTTATTTATGATAATCAAACTCTACTATATATCCAACCCGCTAAAAATACACTTTATATGAAAGGCGATAGCGTGGTTTTTTTAATAACCTGGAGAAAATTATGGCTTCCGAAACTATCAAGGAAGGTAAAGATCGTTACAAATCGGGTGTAATTCCTTATAAAAAAATGGGTTACTGGGAACCTGACTATGTACCCAAAGATACGGATGTTATCGCCCTGTTTCGCATCACTCCTCAGCCAGGGGTAGATCATGAAGAGGCTGCCGCTGCAGTCGCCGGCGAATCCTCCACTGCTACCTGGACGGTGGTATGGACCGATCGCCTGACCGCGTGTGAACTCTATCGCGCTAAAGCATATCGCTCCGAACTCGTTCCAAACACCGGTCCTGGCACCAATAACGAGGCGCAATACTTTGCCTACATTGCCTATGATATGGATTTGTTCGAAGAGGGTTCGATCGCGAACCTGACCGCTTCCATCATCGGCAATGTATTCGGTTTCAAAGCGGTCAAGGCGCTGCGTTTGGAGGACATGCGCATTCCAGTTTCTTATCTTAAAACCTTCCAGGGTCCAGCAACGGGGATCGTGGTTGAACGTGAGCGTCTTGACAAGTTCGGCCGCCCACTGCTAGGCGCCACGACCAAACCAAAGTTAGGACTTTCTGGCCGAAACTATGGACGTGTAGTGTATGAAGGACTCAAAGGCGGTCTTGATTTCATGAAAGACGACGAGAACATTAACTCTCAACCATTCATGCACTGGCGTGATCGTTTTCTATTTTGCATGGAAGCTGTGAACAAGGCATCAGCAGCTACCGGTGAAATTAAAGGGCATTATTTAAATGTCACGGCAGGCACCATGGAAGAAATGTATGAGCGCGCGGAATTCGCAAAATCGCTTGGATCGGTCATCATCATGATCGATCTAGTAATCGGTTACACAGCGATACAGTCGATGGCCAAGTGGGCACGTAAAAATGACATGATATTGCATCTGCATCGTGCCGGTAATTCAACGTATTCGCGGCAGAAAAATCATGGCATGAATTTCAGAGTGATTTGCAAGTGGATGCGGATGGCTGGCGTAGACCATATTCACGCAGGTACTGTTGTTGGCAAGCTTGAAGGTGACCCGCTCATGATTAAAGGGTTTTACGATACTTTGCGTGAAACCCGGACTGAGCAAAACTTGGAACATGGCTTATTCTTTGATCAGGACTGGGCATCGCTCAAAAAAGTCATGCCAGTAGCTTCAGGGGGTATCCATGCAGGTCAAATGCATCAACTCTTGAATTATCTGGGTGAAGATGTCGTACTGCAGTTTGGCGGCGGAACCATTGGCCACCCTCAAGGCATCCAGGCCGGCGCAACCGCTAACCGTGTCGCCCTCGAAGCGATGATCTTGGCTCGCAACGAAGGCCGTGATTACGTCGCAGAAGGACCGAAGATCCTTGAAGAAGCCGCCAAATGGTGCACCCCACTCAAACTTGCGCTGGATACCTGGAAAGATATTACCTTTAACTATGAGTCCACGGATACGGCAGATTTTGTACCAACAACAACGGCTAGTGCATAACCTTCTTATTGAGGAGAAAAAATTATGATGACGAATACAGGCAATCGCCTCACCCAAGGTCAATTCTCTTTCTTGCCGCCCTTGACGGATAAACAAATCTCTGCGCAGATAAAGTATGCACTGAAGAATGGTTGGGCAATCGGAATTGAGTACACCGACGACCCTCATCCTCGCAATACCTACTGGGAAATGTTTGGCAATCCGATGTTTGATTTAAATGATCCGGCAGGAATTCTTATGGAAATTAATAGTTGCCGTAAAACCTTCCCGAGTCACTATATTCGCGTTACTGCATTTGATTCCACACGCGGAGTTGAAAGCCCAACCATGTCATACCTCGTTAATCGACCGAAGACAGAGCCAGGCTTTGGTCTGGTACGGCAAGAGACGGCGGGGAGGAACATTAGGTACACCATTCATTCCTATGCAACTGATAAGCCAGAGAACGAACGGTACTAATTGCAACGTTTTTCTCTCTCTTCCCTTAGGGAGAGAGAGAATTCAGAATTAGCGTATGAGTAGAACATAGTGATTTAAATATTGCTCATTTCTACTGGTTTAAAGCTAACCATATAAAAATTCGATGCGGGGTTAAACATGTCCAAGCAATCTAAGAACCTAAATTCCCCAGAAAATTTATCCGTTGATCTGGATGCCGAATTTCGCAAATCCGATATCAAAGATGTGCTGGACAAACTTGATCGAGAGCTAATTGGCCTAAAACCTGTTAAAACTCGCATACATGAGATAGCGGCATTGTTACTCGTCGATCGCGTCCGTAAGCAGATGGAGTTATCTGCCGGTGCGCCTAGTTTGCATATGTGCTTCACCGGAAATCCTGGCACAGGAAAAACTACTGTCGCATTACGTATGGCCGAGATTTTACATCGCTTAGGCTATGTGCGCGAAGGGCATCTCGTATCGGTCACACGCGATGACTTAGTCGGTCAGTATATCGGTCACACCGCGCCAAAAACTAAAGAAGTTATAAAAAAAGCGATGGGAGGCGTTTTATTCATTGATGAAGCCTACTACCTTTACAAACCTGAGAATGAACGTGATTATGGCGCAGAATCAATAGAGATCTTGCTGCAAGTAATGGAAAATAACCGTGATGACTTGGTTGTAATCCTGGCTGGTTACAAAGATAGGATGGACAAATTTTTTCATAGTAATCCCGGCATGCGTTCGCGCATTGCACACCACATCGATTTCCCGGATTACGATGCAGATGAATTATTGGCGATAGCCAAGCTAATGCTGGTTGCCCAGAATTATCGTTTCAGTCCTACTGGAGAAGCAGCATTCAGGGAATACCTTCAGTTGCGCATGAAATTAGAACACTTCGCGAATGCTCGCTCCGTTCGTAATGCACTAGATCGCGCAAGGCTCCGCCAAGCAAATCGCTTATTCATGGGAACTAAAAAATCATTGACCAGCACTGATCTGATGACAATTGAGGCAGAAGATATTAAAGCTAGTCGTGTTTTTCTTGAAGGTGAGTCTGATATTGAATCCACTACAGTTAAAGAAGGAAATAAAATGACAGGCAGATAAAAGCGATATTGTGATAGCCATGGATACATTGACTCTCCCATTGCGTATCTTCCCAAAAATAATGGAAGCCACTTATTTTAATAGAGGGCGCCTCGCCATACTTCGGTTAGGTGCTCCGCTACGGGTGGCATTGCGACAGCATCGCGGTCTGGAAGTAATTCTCAATAATACTGTCTGGACTTGTGTTGACAGTACTGCTGACGACCAACCGGTCATGGCATGGCGAGAGTTTCAGGTTCTCGAACGAAGTGATTTGCATCAACCTATCGCTTGCGAATTGTGGCTATATCATTCTTGCGCTGGCCTAATCATGGGATCAGCTCTGGATGATCTACATCAGTCACTCGAAAAACTCATCGTTCACTGAGGGAAAGTAGTCGATACCATTCAGTATTTGGGGGTAAAAAATGCCACTCGTGGATATGCGGGATATGTTGAATCATGCTTTCCATAACAATTATGCGATAGGGGGGTTCGGATTGGTAAGCCTCGATTTCTTGAAGGCTATCATCACAGCAGCAGAGTGCTGCCGCTCACCCGTTATTCTGAATATTCCCGAATCGCTTCTTGGAGATCATGACTTTGAGCTCATCATGCCGGCAGTTGAACATGCTGCAAGGCACGCAAAAGTACCGATTGCCATACATTTTGACCATGGAAAGAAATACGAGTCTATCGTCCGCGCGATTAATCTTGGCTGCAATAGTGTAATGATAGATGCTTCTTTGGAAGCATTTCCTATCAATATCGCTCAAACTAGTCGCATCGCCATCATGGCCCATGCTTGTGGTGTAGTAGTTGAAGGTGCACTGGGTTATGTAGGAGGAGGGGAAGGAGAAAATGCAGCTAATCATGTTGGCGAAGGTATGTATACTTCGGCAGAAGAAGCTGAAGCTTACGTTGAGCGAACGGGTGTCGATTGTCTGGCGGTTTCCATTGGTACGGTCCATGGCCGCCAATATAGTCGAACTAAACTAGACTTCAAGCGTTTGAAGCGTATCAAAGACGTGCTCGGTATCCCCCTTATCCTACATGGCGGCAGTGGATTGGCCGAAGAGCAATACCACAAATTGATTGTTAATGGTGTCGCTAAAATTAACTGCTATACCGAATTATCCGATATTGCCGCCAAAGCAATTCGTTCCAACGTTAAAACATGTGCCGGCAAAGGATATCTCGAAACGATGCGCGGTATTCAAGACAGCTTACTTGAACAAATAAAACTCTACATGCATCTGTGGGGATCGTCAGGTCGCGCAGCAGAGGTTCTAATCCAATGCAAACCCTGGCAGACTGTAGAACATATCGTTATCTATAATACCGAAGATCGTAGTATTCCACAGATAGATGCCATGATAGCGCAGGGGCACGACTGTTTGAATGCCATCCCAGGTGTACGCCATGTCTTTTCGGGCTGGGCTATTACTGAACCTACCCGCTATCGCTTATGTTGGCTTGTGAAGCTTGCGCACACCCATGTAATCGAAAGCTATCTTACCCATCCCGAATATGTTGCCTTCACTAACCAATTTTCTAAATCGATAAAAACCCATGAGAAAATCAGTATTATATTTACTACAAATCAAGGCATAAGTAAGGGTCAGGCCTTTCATTGTAATAAACAATAATCTACCCTACGCAAAATTGGAAATTGGCAATGGCAAGGCCGCTAAGAATTGAATTCCC
>CAYNXU010000103.1:0-5875 GCA_964401225.1 uncultured Nitrosomonas sp. | reverse complement strand
CAGACAACGTGGTCTTGCGATGTTGAGCATGATAGAAGTCAGTGTATAAGTTATTAAACCTCAAACACGATTCACCTCCCCTGCATTTTTACTGCCGTGTAAATGCAGGGGGTTTATTACGCACTCCAACCTATCAATACTAATATCTGGTAATAACGCTGATTCCGCATTAATCTCAGATATTAGCTTTTTGACGTGCTGTAATTATTCGAGGCTTACTGTTCAGCGCACCCCTAGATGTGAATAGCGCGTTTGTCTACACCAAGAGCTGCTTCATGTAACACTTCCGACAACGAAGGATGTGCGTGAATGATCCGCGCAAGATCTTCACTACTTGCAGAAAATTCCATTGCCACAACCGCTTCTGCGATCATTTCAGAAACATAGGGACCTATCATATGCACCCCCAGGATACGGTCGGTATCGGCATCAGCGAGTATTTTTACAAAACCACTGGTTTCCCCCAGAGCACGTGCTCGTCCATTAGCCATAAACGGAAATTGTCCTGCCCGATAAGCAACCCCTTCTGCCTTGAGTTCTTGCTCAGTTTTTCCTACCCACGCAATTTCTGGTGAGGTGTAAATTACCCACGGAACCAAAGCTAAATTAACTTTGGCTGTTTCGTTGACATCACCTTTTTTGTGAGAAGCAATCCTTTCTGCGACAGCCACCCCTTCTTCAGATGCTTTGTGGGCTAGCATGGGGCCTCTTACCACATCACCCACCGCATACATATTAGGGAGATTGGTACCACAGAACTCATCAACTTCGATATAACCACGTTCATCCGTCTTCAAACCAATCTCATCCGTACCCAGACCCCTTGTATTGGGAGCTCTCCCAACCGCTACGATCAGTTTATCGACTTCCAGTTTATGTGATTCTGCTCTGGAATCAGCATAATCAACCACGACCTGTTGCTGTTCAATTTTGATCGACTTGATTTCAACGCCCGTCTGGATCAGCATACCAAGCTCACGTGTAAAGATTTTTTGTGCTTCCTTTGCAATTTGCTCATCGGTTGTCATCAAGAAATTAGGCTGCGCTTCTAGCACCGTCACTTCCGAACCAAGTCGGCGCCATACGCTGCCCATCTCCAGACCAATAACACCGGCACCAATAACACCTAAACGTTTAGGGACCTCCGTAAGCG
This sequence comes from uncultured Nitrosomonas sp., assembly GCA_964401225.1. GTDB lineage: Bacteria > Pseudomonadota > Gammaproteobacteria > Burkholderiales > Nitrosomonadaceae > Nitrosomonas. Next base: position 4,722 of record CAYNXU010000103.1, on the reverse strand, counting down.
CTAAGGCGCCGGCATTATCCAGTACCTGATCATTATCAATGTCAATAAATGGCAATTGACGCGGTGATGACCCCGTTGCAATGATCACGTAGCTGGCTTCGACTTCCTGAGTCTCATCACCATTCTTTACCTGAATTTTCCAAGTATCCCCTTCTTTTTCACGCTTAAGTAATGTTCCTGTGCCATGCAGGGAAGTCACCTTATTCTTTTTAAATAACATGGCAATACCACCGGTGAATGCTTTCACAATTTTATTCTTACGTGTAATCATGACAGGCACATCCACCGATAAGCCCTCTAGCTTAATACCATGATCAATGAATTTATGCGCAGCACGCGCATAATTCTCGGAAGACTCTAACAATGCTTTCGATGGTATACAACCCACATTAAGACAAGTTCCCCCTAGACTCGCCACGCCTTGGTCATTTTTCCATTCATCAATGCATACTGTATTAAGGCCTAGCTGAGCACAACGAATAGCCGCCACATAACCACCGGGGCCTGCACCAATCACGGCCACATCGAAAGTTTTAGTCATGAATCACCTTATAAAATTAACAATTACAAAAGAATGAGGATTTGCTAGCAACTATAAATACTCTCAGCAAGAGTACTTTCCAAGCGCTGGAATTATTTAGCTAGAATGACAATTCTTGATTACTTATTCCAATTTGACTGATTCCCCTAACAGCCTGAACATAATCAGCATTTTCGTGTAACTTGGCCATTGATTGTGCATAACGTCGCCCTCGCAGGTGTGCCAAACGTACCAAACTTGCAGCAGGAATTTCCCAATGCAATGTTTCCAGCAAATGGTCTGCAGATTGAGAATCGTTGCATACTAAGATCATGTCACAACCCGCTTGTAACGCTGCCTTTGCACGCTCAGTGATGTTGCCATAGCTGGCGGCTCCTTGCATGCTCAAATCATCACTGAAAATACATCCTTCAAAGTTTAGTTCATTTCGCAAAATAGTTTTTAGCCAGAATCGGGAGAATCCTGCAGGATGCCTATCCATTCTAGGGTAAATCACATGAGCCGCCATGATGCTAGTCAGGCCAAAGTTTATCATCTGCCGAAATGGCACGAGATCATCTATCTCAATATCAGTATACGTTCGATCATCAATGGCGGTCTCGAGATGCGTGTCAGCCTGTATATACCCATGCCCCGGGAAATGCTTACCTACCGCAGCCATACCGCCTGATCTCAACCCGAGCATTAGGCTATGTGCCAATTCTGCAACGGCCTGAGGGTTACGATGAAAGGCACGATCCCCAATGACAGAACTTTGCCCATGATCGATATCCAGCACGGGCGTAAAACTCAAATCGATACCGCATGAAGATAATTCAGCCGCTAATATATAGCCGATTTGCTCTGCGTAATGACGAGCGCGTCGAGGTTGTCTATCCCAAATTTTCCCTAATTCGCGCATAGCCGGTAAAGGTGTAAAGTCTTTACGGAAACGCTGCACCCTCCCTCCTTCATGATCCACTGCAATGAGTAAAGCCGGGGTTCTAAGTGCGTGGATTTCGGCTGTCAATGCTGCTAACTGCTCACATGACTCATAATTGCGAGCAAATAGAATGACGCCACCAGCAAGTGGATGGCACAATCTCACTTTATCCTCGGCAGATAACTGCGTACCCATGATATCAAGCATCACAGGACCGAGTGGCATTAGGCCTTCTCCAAGATCACAAAGGCACTGGCTAGATTGAGTTCATCACTAAGAGAAAGATGGTGACGAATTATCCCCTCACGCTCGATCAATTCGACTAGGTCAGCATGAAACCGGAAATAAGGTTGACCTAGGGGAGTATGAGCAACCGTTATGTTGTTTAACGTGACCGGAGAACGTAGGCCCGTGCCCATTGCTTTGGAAAGGGCTTCCTTGGCCGCGAATCGTTTAGCTAGAAACATAGCCGGTTTTGCATTATGAATAAAATCAGACCACTCCTCCTGCGCCAATAATCGACGCGCAAAACGTTCTCCATATTTTTCTAGCGACTGGGCTATACGCAAAGGTTCGACAAGATCCGTGCCGATCCCATAGATCATTTACTTGCTTCCTGTATCAGTGACTTCATCTCTTTGACTGCTTGCGCAAAACCAACGAATAAAGCATGTGACACAATAGCATGCCCGATATTTAGCTCAGAAAGTCCCTGTATGGCTGCGACAGGTCGTGTATTTTGATAATGCAATCCATGGCCGGCATTAACCTTTAATCCCCGGCTGATACCATAGGCAACGGCTGTACAAATTTTTTCCAACTCGCATTGTTGCATATCTTCATCTTTAGCATCCGCATAATGACCTGTATGAATCTCAATAACAGGTGCACCTGTTTTGACTGCAGCATCAATCTGCTTACGCTCCGCATTAATGAATAAGGATACGCGAATACCCGCATCTGCTAATTCATTACAAGCTCGCTTCACTTGCTCAAAATGTCGCACCACATCCAACCCGCCTTCAGTGGTCAATTCCTCCCGTCGCTCTGGAACCAAACACACATCATGAGGTTTAATGCGACAGGCAATGGCAATCATTTCATCAGTCACTGCACTTTCCAGATTCATGCGGGTTTGAAGCTGTTCGCGTAAAATTTCTACATCTTGGTCTTGGATATGTCTGCGATCTTCACGCAAGTGAAGCGTAATAGCATCCGCTCCAGCAGATTCAGCAATCAATGCCGCTTCAACTGGACTTGGATAGGTCGTGCCACGCGCCTGGCGTAGTGTGGCAACGTGATCAATATTAACACCCAAAGCAATCATAATAGTTGCATACCTTTAAGTAATAACCAAGAAACTTGTCGCATGTTTCAAATTTTACAAATAAATACTTAACTCTTTAATATCATTCATATCCAAGATTCTTAAGTGTGCTGACATCATCTGCCCAGCCACTTTTCACCTTGACCCAGACTTCAAGATATACCTTACCTCCAAACAATTTTTCCATATCTTTCCGTGCTTGGGTAGCAACTATTTTAAGCTTCTCACCATTCTTACCAATTACAATCGCTTTTTGATTTGCTTTCTCAACCAGGATACAGGCAAAGATTTTGCGTAATTTTCCTTCAACTACAAATTGATCAATGATCACGCTTGTCGAGTAAGGAATTTCATCACCCATTAAGCGAAATAATTTCTCGCGTATCATTTCGGCCGCAAGAAACCGCTCACTACGATCGCTGATTTCTTCTTCATCAAACAAAGGTGGACTGACAGGTAAATACGGCCGAATCACGTCAATCAATTCAGGCAGTTGTATTCCTCTCGCTGCGCTAATGGGAATAATGCCAGCGAAGCTAAATCTTTTTGCCATACTTTCTATGAATGGGAGTAACTGTGCTTTCTTTTCGAGTCGATCTATTTTATTGATCACGAGGATAACTGGCCGATCAACAGGAAGAAGCTTTAACACTAATTCGTCACGCTCATCAAAACGCATTGCTTCGATAACAAACAGCACGACATCAACTTCTCGTACACTTTGAATGACCGTACGATTCATCATATAGTTTAGCTGGTTGCTATATCGAGTCTGAAAACCTGGCGTATCAACGAATATAAATTGGGATTGCTCATCCGTTAAAATACCATTGATTCGATGGCGTGTTGTCTGCGCTTTTTTTGAGGTAATACTTATTTTTTGCTGGATTACGTGGTTAAGCAAGGTAGATTTACCGACATTAGGTCGCCCAACAATAGCGACATAGCCCGTTCTGAAATGACTAGTGTCCATAAAATCGGATATTTCTGCACTTATTTAGCATTATTTGGATGTATTCTGGCATCGTACCTTGTTTATCTTCTAAATTACTTTTCTAATACTAAGGCAGGTTGAAAACATCCGCAGGAGTAATAAATTAAATCAGAAAATAAAAATGGAATTATAGGTGTCCCCAGTTAAGGGAGATTATTGATCGATCAACGATGACTGATCAATTCGTATGCCTGTCTGGCAGCTTCTTGCTCAGCACCACGGCGACTTGTTCCTTCGCCAATGGTACGAATATTGAGCTTCTGAATTGCGCATTCAACTCTAAATTTCTGCCGATGGGCTTCTCCGCTGGTGGTGACGATCGTATAATCAGGCAAAGAAACTCTACGACCTTGCAGATACTCTTGTAGCATCGTCTTAGGATCCTTACCCAAAGTGTCGAGATCTAAGTTTTGCAATAATGATTTGTACAGATTACCGACAAAATTCTCAACCTCATTAAACCCCCCTTCCAGATAAATGGCACCTATCAATGCTTCTAATGCATTAGCCAGGATAGAAGGACGGCGATGCCCTCCACTTTTCCGTTCCCCCTCACCCAATCTGATCAAATCACCCAGACAAAGTCCCGAGGCCAACTCAAATAATGCACGCTGATTGACCAGACTGGCACGAAGCCTTGATAGATTACCTTCCGGGAGAAGTGGAAACTGCTTGAATAATAATGCGGATACCGCGCAATTTAAAGCGCTGTCCCCCAGAAACTCAAGACGCTCGTTATGCGGAAAACCAAAACTACGATGTGTCAATGCTTCCTGCAATAACTCAGGCTGCTTAAAAACATAACCAATTTTATGAAAAAAATCATTATGATTTTTAATTGGGAAGTTCTGTAAGGAATGCGTATCCAGATTATCCAAGCTCATTAGGGCATCTCTAAAAATTCAGAGTTTTAAACAAGACGAGGCGAGAACAAAAAA
>CAYNXU010000102.1:0-5876 GCA_964401225.1 uncultured Nitrosomonas sp. | reverse complement strand
GTTGCTCCTGTCAATCGTTGCGTGGCATTCTGGATGCAAGATTAATCGCTTTGCAGGAAACCATACCTTGAAAATACTTCCTTTTCCTATTTCGCTGACAATTTCCATGCGGGCCTGATGACGTCCCAGCACATGCTTGACGATTGCCAGCCCTAAACCCGTGCCACCCGTTTCACGTGATCGGCTACGGTCGACACGATAAAACCGTTCCGTCAGGCGTGGAATATGCTCTGGCCCGATACCGATGCCGCTATCTTGCACATAAAATAAGCCTTGATCATGTTGCACTGTCCAGTTCAAAGAGATTTCTCCGCCTTCAGGTGTATAACGAACTGCATTACTGACGAGATTACCCAAGGCGCTACGTAACTCATCCACACTGCCAGCCAGTTGCGCATCGCTAGCAAGGTTCAACGTAATGTGGTGACGTCCTGCGCTAAGCGACAGGGCTTCTTGAAACAAGTTTTGCAGCAAAACTGCGATATCGATATTTTCTTCATGCAGGATGTTCTGAGCATTTTCCAGACGTGACAATGTGAGCAAATCTTCAACTAAGCGTTGCATTCGTTTTGACTGATCCGCCATTAAAGTCAATGCGCGTTTTTCCATTTCGCTATCTTTTACTTCTTCATCCAAAAGCATTTCGAGGAACCCCCCTACAATCGTCAAGGGTGTGCGCAACTCATGGGAAACATTGGCAATAAAATCCCGGCGCATGATTTCCATTTTCTCAAAACGAGTAATATCTCGGCTTATCAGCAGCTTTTCCATATTTCCATAGGGTACCAACTGCAGCGCGAGCACCATTTCCTCATAGCGTGACTGCTTGATAATGACAGGTTTACTGAAATCCCCCGAAGTCAAATACTCGACAAACTGCATCTGCCGCACTATGTGGGTAACGTGCTGACCAATATCAAGCTTCAAATCCAGACCCAGGTGTAATTCCGCAGAAGGATTACACCATTCGATTCGATTTGCTTCATCTAAAATGACGATTCCTTCTGGCATTGCGGACGTTGCGCGCTGCAAACGCTCCAGCGTTTGGCTCAGGCTTTGTTGACTTCGATAGTAACGCCGGATAAAACGCGTCAGCCGAATGAATACATCTCCCCATAGACCAAAGCTGCTAGGTATAGCGGGAATTGAGGAGGGATCCATGGAAGTATGATCAAAACGCTGAAACCAACGATCGAGAGAAGCCAGGTAATAGGTATGGTGTATTATTTTTACAAGCAAGATAAGACTGAATAAGCTCAGTGCGGTGATCGCATCGACTGCAAGCCATATCACGACTGTAACTACTATCAGCAGAATAATGCCAGTAAAACGTTGCCAGAGATCAAACACGTCAATATCTCAGGGGATCAAATAATTTTCTGGGGAGATCAGAAATAAACATACCAAGGCAATAAACCTTGGAAAGATTCACTCGTTGCGTATTATGCTTGAAAATCCGGGTAAGACGACAGAAAAAATATGTTGATCGTTAGGTAATCTTTGGATAGAAAATCAAGTATCGCTACGAAATGAGCGGATTAATTTTGATTATGTTGCTGGTTTATTAAATGTTTTGGATTGCTGCAAGAGGAATAATTCATCTATTCAGCACTGATTTCACATCGAGTGGAGAAACGGTAACCTGCCCCCCTCACCGTCTGCACCAACTCATCCTTGCCGGCTTCTTCCAGTGCTTTGCGCAGTCTTCGTATATGAACATCCACAGTACGGTCCTCGACAAAAACATGATCACCCCATACACGATCAAGCAATTGTCCACGCGTATGCACACGTTCAGTGTGCGTCATCAGGAAATGCAATAGGCGGAATTCGGTTGGCCCCAGCGGAATTTCTGATGATTTCGAGTTGTCTTCCTGGTCGCTCGCGGTTACGCGATGTGTTGTCGGATCGAGTTTTAATCCGCCTACTTCAACGATTTCATCGGACACCTCCGGTAAACGCCGGCGTAATACTGCCTTGATGCGCGCAACAAGCTCTCGAGGAGAGAAAGGCTTGGTAATGTAATCATCTGCGCCTATTTCCAAACCAGCTACTTTATCACTTTCATCCACGCGCGCGGTTAGCATGATGATAGGAGTTGCCTTAGTGCGCGTTCCTTGCCGCAACAGACGTGCAAGCTCGATCCCGCTCATATTCGGCAGCATCCAGTCTAGCAAGACCAGATCGGGGAGCACGTCGTTAACCATAATCTTTGCTTGCTCCGCGCTACCTGCACATAAAACAACGTACCCCGCATTACGTAAATTGTATGAAATGAGTTCCTGAATTGCAGGTTCATCTTCCACGATCAGTATTGTTGCAGCCATCGGTGACTCCACTCGAAATATTATTTAAGATTTTTTGAGATAATATAAAGGTATCATTGCATTTTTGTGACAATCATGATTGTTGTCATATATGTATCGCCAATCTTAATTTTTTAAAGTGACTTCAATGGCTGGCTTAAATAAACATACGCCCATTCCAACCGAAATAAAACTTCATCAAAAATCCAGGGTGTTGGAAATTTCATTTAATGATGGCAAGACTTTTCAATTACCCTGTGAGTTTCTACGCGTTTATTCTCCTTCAGCGGAAGTAAGAGGGCATGGCCCGGGACAAGAAATCCTGCAAGCAGGCAAACAAGATGTCTCCATCACGCATATCGAACCCATCGGCCAATACGCAATCCAATTGAATTTTTCTGATGGCCATAATACGGGACTTTACTCATGGGATTTACTTTATAATTATGGGTTGAATCAGGAATCAATGTGGCAGCACTACTTGCAACGGCTGAAAGAAGCGGGTCACAGTCGTTAAAATAGCCAAACGAATACGACAAACACATAACGATATACTGTGCTCATTTTTTATACCTATACACGCATTTGATTTGAAATGACAAAAACTACCCATTTTGGCTTTAAAACCATTTCAGAAACAGAGAAAGCACATAAAGTTGCAGATATCTTTGATTCCGTCGCTGCGCGCTACAATCTGATGAACGATCTGATGTCGCTCGGCTTGCATCGCTTCTGGAAACGATTTGCTGTCGATGCGAGTGGCGCTAAAGCAGGTGATCGCGTACTGGATATCGCGGGTGGAACCGCAGATCTGACTGCCCTGTTTGTCGAGCAAGTTGGCGAAACGGGTCAAGTCTGGTTGACCGATATCAATAATTCCATGTTGACAATCGGCCGGGATCGCCTTTTGAATGAAGGCGTAGCCACGCCGGTAGCCCAGTGTGATGCAGAGAAATTACCCTTTCCGGATAATTACTTTGACCGGGTCTGTGTGGCGTTTGGTCTCAGAAACATGACTCACAAAGATATCGCGCTCAAAGAAATGTTGCGCGTGCTTTGCCCGGGTGGATCGTTGATTGTGTTGGAGTTCTCGAAAGTGTGGAAACCACTGCAACCTTTCTATGATACCTACTCTTTCAAGATGCTTCCTGTCATGGGCAAATTAGTTGCTAACGATGAAGAAAGTTATCGTTATCTTGCCGAATCGATCCGCATGCATCCTTCACAAGAAGAGTTGAAACAGCTCATGCAGCATGTTGGATTTGAACGCGTGGAATATTTCAATTTGACTGCCGGCGTGGTTGCTCTTCATCGGGGTTATAAGTTCTAGGTGGCTGTCCGAGAATAGCGATCGTCGCGAAGGCGAGAGCTGGTTAGGCAGGATTTTTCGATCATTTGAGGCGAATAGTGATTCTATATGCTTCACATCTCAAAATTCGGCATCTATACCTTCTCCCGCTGGGAGAAGGCTGGATGAGGGATGATAAAAACCAAATTTTGAGGTGAGATAAGTATATTTAACGAAAAGGATCGGAAAATCCTGCCAGCCAGGTCCGTCCACAGTAGATCAGCCTATTCTCGGACAGCCTCCTGGGGCGACTCTACAATTTAACAATCTGAAACGCCTTCAAGCGCTGTTGCGTGCGTGGTTTCTTTTATCAGCGATCCCCCGGTTTGCCCATCAACATCAACCCATAAATGAGGCAAGCCGAGATCTTCAAGCCATTCCTTGCCCTGATGATCTTTAAGCATCCCGATCGTTGAAGTGCTGCCTGCGATAACGCAGAAGTCACCCACGACACTGACAGCGGCCATTCGGCTGACTGGCCATCCTGTTTTTGGATTCAGCACATGACCATAACGAACATTGTTTATGGTGATACAGCGTTCATAATCCCCGCTACTGGCCAAAGCACCGGAATAGAGTTCCACAATCTGTAAGAGGGCATCCGGGTGACGGGGGTGGCGTATTCCGATGCGCCAGGGGCTGCCATCGGCATGGGGGCCAATAATCTTGATATCGCCTCCTAAGTTGACCATGCCATGATGAATACCTCTATCCCAACATATCGTGGCAGCCCGATCGACTGCGTATTCTTTGACGACCCCCCCCAAATCAATCTCCATGCCTGCCAGCGGAAATTCAAGAATGGGCGATAGCCAGCGTAACTTATGCCAGCCAATTTTATCCAGCAAGGCTTGGATAGTTACTTCGTTAGGTAGCTGATTTGATTTAAAATCCCAAGCACGGCGCAGGATACCTGAAGTAATATCAAACAACTCATCGCTTTCCCGGTAGCAAGTCTCGGCATAATCCAGTAATCCAGCGGTTTCGTCATCAACGGTGATACTCCCCCCTTTGGCTGCAACACGATTGATTTCTGACAGAAAACTATCATCACGATAACGTGAATAAGCCACTTCTAATCGTTGAATGTCAGCAATGGCCGCGTGAGCAACATGTTCTGCATGCACTCCGGTCACAGCATAAAGCTGTATCTCACAGGGCGTGCCCATCGCTTTAAAGGGAAAATGATAAAGTTTCATGGACAATACCTAAACAAGCGTTCATAGCGCCTCCAACCCTTATTTTCGCTTAATCACTTCACGCTGCGGCGATCAGTTTATAAGCTTCCATCATATCAATCCTGATAAGTCAGCTAATGAAGAATACTCCCGATTAAGGATACTCCCAATCAGAAATTTTAATTAGAAGCTGTAGTGCCAAGTCGCGGACAATGCACCTTTACGCTCCAGCTGGTAACCATTGACATCATCACGTATCGGTTGCAGCCACTCAAAAGCAAAGTGATTTCCAGCAAACTTACCCCCTGGTACAGCGGCACTCAGGCCAAAGCCAATATCCCAGTATTGTCCACCTTGATTGACAGGATAATCCATCGGCCCAATCCGCGCATTGTAGGTATTGAAATCGCCATGGATTCTGCCACGGTTGGTATAGACACCGCGTACAGATGCAGAAAGCCAATCAGTCAGATTGAACCCGCCCCAGGTGGATGCCTGAAAAATATCTCCCAAGCGGTAACCTGATTCATTTTCGCTTTCCATGCGCTTAACACCGTATAGCTGGGCTCCCCAATGCCAGCGATTATGGGTCCCTGCATACGTGAGGTTAGGCAGGAAATCCCACGTGCCACTACCCAATTGCATATCAAAGTGAATGAGTCCACCTTCGCTCTTCGCCATCCGCCTGAGTTTCAGATCGACATCACCGGTGGGAGCACTTATACCCAAACCCATATGCAAACGATGTCCAGGTAAATCCAGCAGCTTAATGAGTGACATCATTATGGTGTCACCAACGCCTCCAGTGCTATGCGACGTACCTGCATGTTCATGCGCACCAGGTTGAGGAGGAGGACGTCCTTCTAGTTCACGCAAGTTCATTTCCATATCCATGAATTGCGGCATTAGCATTAGATTGAGCCAATGCGTCGGTGCATACATGATATCGAGCATGTGCATCCGCATATCCATACTCTCCGGGCTAAACGAGCATAATTGGGTATCGCTGCAAGCCAGATTGACAATATCATGATCACTCGCTTT
>CAYNXU010000101.1:0-5886 GCA_964401225.1 uncultured Nitrosomonas sp. | reverse complement strand
AACAGGGTTTCACAGTTAAAATCAAAACTTAAAGCTTGGATTATTATTTATATTAAAGTCAAATCACGTTCATTAGAATCAAAAAAACTATTTAATAGTACTTTTAATTTGCTGATTCTTGTTAAAGCAATGAACGCTAAGTACAAAAATTGAATCCTAAATGAATTTAATGATCATAGGTATGTGTGAATAGGGAATAGCCTCTATTCATTAGACTGTATACATATGATGTAAAGAAAAAACTATTTCTTAGGGGAGTCAAGTAAAATTAGTAAAGTTAGAAAGCTTTTTGGTCTTGATGTAATAACTTAAATAAGTTTTCTTAAATTTTAATTCACATAGTCAATTAGTTAGGCTAACAAAATAGAATAGGTAATAGCTGATGCTTTATGTCATAAATGGTGAGGATGTACCAGATAGTCTTGAAAAACGTATGATTGCCCGACCTGCGCATTTGGAGCGTCTTAAAGTATTGCAAGAGGAAGGGCGCCTGATACTGGCAGGGCCATGCCCGTCAATTGATAACCCAGAACCGGGATCTGCTGGATTTTCAGGGAGCTTAATTGTGGCAGAATTTTCTTCGCTGGAGGCAGCGCAATCCTGGGCACAATCAGATCCTTATGTGATCTCAGGGGTGTTTTCAGAAGTGACTGTCAAGCCATTCAAGAAAGTGTTGCCTGTCTAGATTGATCTAAGGGCGCCTCTAAAAATCCATATTTCGTCACAATACGTCGTTGTTCACAAAAAATGTTTCCTTACATATCAATCATAGGCTGCGTCAACATTTTTTGTTCTCGCTTTGTCTTGTTTAAAACTCTGAATTTTTCGAGGTGCTCTTAAATGTCGTAAAGGGATAAGTAATTTGATAATCATACAAAATGATTATCAGATATTTTATGTTACCTATGCTTATAATATGTAAAGAATCGTGCTTACCATCATAAAATTAGCACGTGGTCTTGTATTTAATTCCAATTTTAATTTACCTAGAGGAAGTTGCATGCGCTTAGTAAAATTTTTGTTATTAATATCGGTGTGTATTTGGAGTTTAGTGATTACTACTTCTCTTCATGCTCAAGCAACAGCTGCTGTAGCAAAAGTTAACGGGGTAGTCATTCCGCAAACACGCCTTGAATTTATGGTTAAAGCAGCAGTTGCCCAAGGCCAGCCCGACTCTTCTGAAATGAGGAATGCGCTGCGCGAGAACCTCATAGCTGAGGAGATTATTGCGCAAGAGGCGCTTAAAAAAGGACTTGACCGAAATCCTGAGGTAATCACTCAAATTGAACTTGCTCGCCAGGCAATTTTAGTCAGAGCCTACCAGGCTGATTACATTAAGAATAATGCGGTAGGTGATGATGTCTTACGACGCGAATATGAGTCTGTCAAAGCTCAGATGGGCGATAAGGAATATAAAGCGCGTCATATTCTTGTTGAAACTGAAGCAGAGGCGAGAGACTTGATTGCTTCTCTTAAAAAAGGAGCTTCTTTTGAGAAACTAGCAGAGGAAAGATCCATTGATGTGGGTAGTAAAAATAATGGGGGTGAATTAGGTTGGAGTGCTGCAGCAGCTTATGTTAAGCCTTTTGCAGATGCTTTGCAGAGCCTAAAAAAGGGTAACACGACAGATAAACCAGTACAAACTTCTTTTGGTTGGCATGTAATTCGACTGGAAGATGTACGCCCGACAGTGACGCCTCCATTCGAAGAAGTAAAAATGAATATGCAGCAACGTGTTTTGCAGCGAAATTTTGCTGCGACTGTTCAGGATCTCCGTGGTAAAGCTAAAGTCGAGTAACCTGACTTTCATGCTAGGAGTCTGTTCGAGAATAGACTGATTTCCTGCGAACGAGTCTGATTGGCCGGATTTTCCGATTCTTTTCGTTGAGTAGAACGACTATTTACCTCAAATAATCGAAAAATCCTGCTCAACCAGCCTCGCTCTCGCTACGATCGCTATTCTCGGACAGCCTTCTAGAGGGAATCAGTAAGGTTTGGATTTTACTGATTCCCACTTTGGGTTATAAGTGTTTTTACTCTCGATGATAAAGCACAAAATAGCTCATAACTGATTGTGTTCGCAGATTTGGCTACCTCCTCTATGGGTAATCCTTTTCCCCATAAAATTACTGAGCTTCCAATATCAGCAGCTTCTACCCCGGTAAGATCAACGGTAAGCATATCCATAGATATACGCCCAACAATGCGTGTGCGTTGACCATTGACAAGTATAGGTGTTCCTGTTGGTGCATGACGTGGATATCCGTCTGCATAGCCGCAAGCAACCACACCAATGCGCATGGGTTGTTCGGTTTTAAATTGATTGCCATAGCCAACACTATCTCTTGCGGCGAGGTATTGTATTGCGATTATTTTACTTGATACTGTCATGACGGGGCGTAAATCCAATTCAGCAGCAGTCTTATCTATTAGTGGAGACGCGCCATAGAGCATGATACCGGGGCGCACCCAATTAGCGTGTGTCCTGGGGTATCGTAAAATTGCTGCTGAGTTTGCCAGCGAACATGGCAGGCAAAATTTCTCATGAATCCTGGAGAAATTTTTGAGTTGCTGATTAATTTCATATTTTTGTGAGGGATCATCTGCGCAGGCAAGATGTGTCATCAACGTAATCTGATCTACGAGTGGATGAGATCTGAGTGTTTTCAGTACAATCAATGCTTGCTCATGGGTGAAGCCCAGGCGATTCATTCCCGTGTTGATTTTAAGAAATACATTGATCTTATCTTTTTGCTTTGATGCTGATAGCATTGCCAGCTGTTCATTATGGTGAATGACTGTGCTTAAATGATACTGATTAATGACCGCTAGTTCTGCTACTGAGAAAAAACCTTCAAGGAGCAAAATAGGCTGATAAATACCAGCTTCTCGTAAACGTACAGCTGCATCTAGTTCAAGCACGGCAAAGGCATCCACGGATTTTAGAGCGCCTGCAGCATAAAGTAGTCCATGCCCGTAAGCATTTGCTTTGACCACTGCCATAATTCGTGCGTTTTGTACATGCTTACGTACGATACTAAGATTATGTTCAAGTGCTGAAAGATCAATCAACGCATGAATTGGACGTGTCATCGATTTAATTTATTTTAAAGATAAAAATTAATCTAATTGCTAGGATTCAATTTCGTTTCTATAACGGAAGAGATTGCAAGAATGATGGAGACGGGAAGGACATAAAATTAATAAACCATAAAGGACATAGAGCGACGCTATTATAAGATTATTCTGTATTAGAGAATCCAAAGACTCGGTCTTTGGAAAAATATTTTGATGTGGCATACACCAAGATGTATTTGGGAAATTCTCCCTAATGAGAACTATGTTCAATGCCGCAATTCACTGATTTGCCGAATGATGATTAAACGTATGATGACCGGATTTTATTTTTACCTCACCCAAGTTTATATATTAGTAATAAAATCAACGTTTATCGCGAATTTAGAATAATTACTACCTACCAGAATGTTTAGTCTTTTTAAATCTAAAAAAAATACCACGGAAGATAATGCTAAACCGGAAAACTTAGCAAGCAAAATCAGGCAAGGGCTTGCTCGGACACGGCAAAATCTTGGTAAGCAATTATCCGGTCTGTTTGGTAGTGGCAAAATAGATGAAGCGCTTTATGATGAGCTCGAAAATATTTTGTTAACTGCCGATACCGGCGTAAATGCAACTAATTGGTTGTTAGAGACATTGCGTAAAAAAGTCAAGCGTGATGCATTGAGTAACGCAGAACAACTAAAAGGCGCATTACAGGAGACTTTGGTTAGCTTACTTACTCCCTTGGCGCGGCCGCTTGATGTTGCTACCAAGAAACCATTTGTGATTATGATCACAGGTGTCAATGGAGTTGGTAAAACCACAACGATTGGCAAGTTGGCTTATTATTTTCAATCACAGGGTAAGTCTGTTTTACTCGCTGCTGGGGATACATTTCGTGCTGCTGCTCGTGAGCAATTATTGGCATGGGGCGAGCGCAATAGTGTTACCGTAATCGCGCAGGAAAGTGAGTCTCAGAAAAAGAGCGACCCTGCAGCAGTTATATTTGATGCAATCAATGCAGCCAAGGCACGCGATATCGATATCGTTCTAGCCGATACTGCTGGCCGCTTGACTACGCAATTGCATCTGATGGAAGAAATAAAGAAAATCAAACGTGTTATTACCAAAGCGATGCCAGATGCACCTCATGAGGTTTTGTTGGTGTTGGACGCCAATACAGGTCAGAATGCAATTAGTCAGGTAAAAGCTTTTGATGAAGCACTCGGAGTGACTGGTTTAGTTATTACCAAATTGGATGGAACAGCTAAAGGTGGTGTAATCGCTGCGATTGCTGCGCAATATCCACAGAATCCGCCAGCCTTACGCTTTATCGGGGTTGGAGAGGGGCTTGATGATTTAAGGCCATTTGATGCGCAAGAATTTGTTGAGGCACTATTTGATTAAGTACTTAGCGGCCAGATTCTTGTTTATTTAGGGGTTTTATGATCAGTTTTAAAAATGTTTACAAACGTTACGCAGATGGGTTTGAAGCCTTAAAGAATGTTGTTTTTACGATCGACCCAGGTGAGCTCGTATTTATTGCTGGTCATTCGGGAGCGGGAAAAAGTACGATGTTGAAGCTTATTGCAGCAATAGAGCGACCCACATCCGGTCATATCATGGTAAGTGATCAGAACGTAAATGCACTCAAGAAAAGTGCGATTCCATTTTTGCGACGCAGCCTGGGTATAATTTTCCAAGATCAGAAAATTTTGTATGATCGCACTGTTTTTGCCAATGTGATGCTACCGTTACAGATACGAGGTTTTGACAATAAAACAGCAGCAGCAAGGGTGCGGGCCGCACTGGATAAAGTTGGTTTGTTGGAAAAAGAGGGAGCAAATCCTATTACATTGTCCGGTGGTGAAAAGCAGCGATTATGCATTGCTCGAGCAGTCGTTCACAGACCATCTATTTTGATAGCTGATGAACCGACTGCCAGTCTCGATATTGATTATGCCCAAGGCATTATGGAAGTCTTCAGATCCTTTCACCAAGTAGGTGTAACTGTGCTCATTGCCACACACGATACGACATTATTGAATGATACACGGCATCGTATACTTACGCTCAATCAAGGAAATCTGATTTCATGAGTATCAGTATATGGCTCTCTCAGCACTGGCAGGCGTTAGGTCAGACACTTAAACAACTCGTAAATACGCCATTTTCTAGTTTATTAAGTATTATTGTAATTGGTATCGCTTTTAGTTTACCACTAGGCATTTATACGCTGTTAGGAAACTTGCAAGCTATTTCCAGCCATGTTGCCAATACTCCGCAAATGAGTTTATTTCTTAAGCGGAATCTGATGCAATCAGACATTGAGAATATTAATTCTCGATTGGAAGAATTTCCTAACATTGCAAGTTTTCAATTTATCTCTAAAGAGATTGCCTTGCAACAGCTGCAGCAAGATGGCGGGTTAACTGATATCGTCAATAATCTTACAAGTAACCCATTGCCTGACGCTTTCATTATCAACCTCCAGAAAATCTCACCCGATGAACTTGAGATGATGCGTGCTGCGATGAAAGCATGGCCTGAAATAGAACATGTTCAGGTCGATACAGATTGGGCTAGACGATTGGATGCTTTGCTAAGATTAGGTCAACTTGCTGTCTTGATGTTAACTGGTTTATTGGGAGTGGCATTAATCATCGTTGTTTTCAATACTATTCGGTTGCAAATATTAACTAAGCGGGATGAGATTGAAGTTTCAAAACTCATCGGAGCAACGGATAGTTTCATACGTCGCCCTTTCCTCTATTTTGGTGCAATACAAGGAATGGCTGGTGCAGCATCTGCTTGGTTGATTATTGC
>CAYNXU010000100.1:0-5938 GCA_964401225.1 uncultured Nitrosomonas sp. | reverse complement strand
AGCAAGAATTAGCCAACAACTTGACCCATTTTGAAGATAGGTAGGTACATTGCGATAACCATGCCTCCGATGAGCGTACCCAGTACTACCATGATAATGGGTTCCATTAAACTTGAAAGTGCCTCGACTGCATTATCTACTTCAGCCTCAAAAAAATCAGCAATCTTACTTAGCATGGAATCCAGTGAACCTGATTCTTCCCCAATAGCGACCATTTGTAGAACCATATTAGAGAAGACGTTCGTTTGTGTCATCGCGTCGACTAAACTATTGCCTGTACTGACTTCTAACTGAATTTTTTTAGTGGCGTCATAATAAACGTGATTGCCTGCTGCGCCGGCTACTGAATCCAGCGCCTCAACTAATGGAACACCTGCGGCAAACATAGTGGAGAGCGTGCGAGACCAGCGTGCAATGGTGGCTTTCCTGATAACCTCTCCAAAGATCGGTAGTTTCAGAGCGAGCCGATCCATTATACGTTGCATGGAAGCGGAGCGCTTCCATGCATAGAAGAAGGTATAAAAACTTGCGCCAATTCCACCAAAAATTGCCCACCAGTAATCGACAAAGAAATCAGATATGGCCATAACCATGAGTGTTGGGGCTGGCAAATCAGCACCAAAGCCCTGAAATAATTCCTTGAAGGCAGGTATGACAAAGATCATGATGACTGCTGTAATGATAAAGGCAACTACGATAATCGAGATAGGGTAAAACAGCGCAGATTTGATCTTTCCCTTGATGGCCTGAATCTTTTCCTTATAAGTAGCTAAACGATCCAATAAATTGTCAAGAATACCCGCTGCTTCACCTGCTGCAACAAGATTACAAAACAGAGAGTCAAAATAGAGTGGGTACTTACGGAATGCATTTGCAAGACTATTCCCCGTTTCAACATCCATTTTAATATCCATCAATAACTTACTTACGGCACGGTTGCTGTGCCCTTTTCCGACGATATCAAAAGCTTGTAGCAGGGGAACTCCAGATTTCATCATGGTGGCAAGTTGACGCGTAAACAAAGTAATATCTTTGTCTTTGATTGTTCCATTTGATTTGGCTTTGGTAACCTTAGTAACACGGATACCTTGGCGGCGGAGTGTAGATGTGACAACGACAGCACCCGCTGCACGTATTTCCCCTTTTACTACCTTGCCAGATCTGTCTTTACCTTCCCATGAAAAACTAACTTCTTTGACCTTTTTATCTGGACGTGCAGTTACGGTTGCCATACAAACTCCTTATTAACTCAATTGTAATCAAATTCTTCACAATATTTCTAAGCAGTGATGTGTTTATCTTATTAAAAGGTAATGCCAGAAAGACCGGTGCGGTCATGGGTTATAACGACAATCACAATAAATTTGCTTAGCGTTAAATTTGAGTGATGTTAGTTGGATTTATGTTGGACTGCTTGAGCGATGCCAATAGCAACAGTCGGGTATAGTAAATGGATATGTAGTTCCTGTTTAATACGGCTATTTGTTAAACGCCGCGATTCATTCATAAATGATAATAGGCTGGGTGATATAGATTTGTTTGCCTCATGGCGAGGTATTCTTGGGGGATGTGGTAAGCGGAAATAATCCGCTACGAGATCAAAATAATCTCCCATTTTTAAATGAGAGTCATCGCTGGCATGATAGATTCTGTTCGGTTTTCCATAATTAAGTGCTGCCATAATGATGCGAGCGAGATCATTCGCATGAATATGGTTGGTATAGCTATCTTCATCTGCTAACAGTACGGGTGTGCCTTGTTGCAAGCGTGCAATGGGGAGCCGTTCAGCCGCATAGATTCCTGGTACGCGAAGAATGGAGACTTGTACGCTATTACGGAAACCCCACCGCCTAATTTGTTTTTCTGCATCAACACGTCGCCATGCACGCGCGTTAGTTGGGTTAAGTGGATGGTTTTCACTTACCCACTCCCCTTTGCAATCACCATATACGCCACTGGTACTGATATAGATTAACCGTTGTGGTAGTATTCTCTTTTTAGCTAAAGGTTGTCGAGTTAGCGCGGCTAATAGGTGAGTAGTACGTGAATCTTTTAAACCATGACCGGGTGGCGGTGCTAAATGGAGCACTGCATGCGCTATTCCCGCAAGCTTAGTGAGAGTGTCAGGTTGATCAAGATCCCCGAGTAACGGCGTAATAGTGTGGGTACGTAATTTGTAAAAATTTTCTGGTTTGCGGCATAAACCAAGCACTCGGTAGCGTTTTTGCAGTAGTGGCGCTACTCGTAAGGCGATGTCACCACATCCTACAATCAAAAGCGTTTTTTTCATTATTACTTATTTTATCAATAGTTTTTTCATTTACTTACGAGAAATGTCGTACCAAACCATTATTAAGCCAAGTGACCATATTTTTACTGTAGAGCCTGATGAAACGATACTTGAGGCTGCATTGCGACAAGGGTTATCACTACCTTATGGGTGCCGTAACGGTTCGTGTGGTGCATGTAAGGGAAAAATCATCCAAGGAAGTGTTGATTATGGCAGATATAATGAAGAAACGCTTACGAATACGGAAAAGCAGCAAGGCATGGCGCTGTTTTGCTGTGCTCAACCATTATCTGATCTGATTATCGAATGCCGTGAAGTCGATGCTATCAAGGATATCAAGATCCGGACTATGCCAAGCCGTGTACATAAGCTTGAGCGCGTTGCGCCAGATGTTATGATTATCTATTTAAAATTGCCTACAAACGAGCGGTTACAATTTCTTCCAGGTCAATATATTGATATTCTATTGAAAGATGGGAAGCGCCGAAGTTTTTCGTTGGCTAATGCACCTCATGATGACGAATTTTTGCAAATTCATGCTCGTAATTATCCTGGCGGTGTGTTTTCAGAACATGTTTTTTCGCATATGAAGGAAAAAGATATCCTGCGGTTCGAAGGCCCCCTAGGCTCCTTTATACTACACGAGATTTCCACTTTTGATATGCCGATTATTTTTCTTGCCAGTGGTACTGGCTTTGCTCCCATCAAAAGCATGCTTGAGCACATCTTTTATACAGAAAATGCGCATGAGCATAACAGGAAAATGATACTTTACTGGGGTGTACGTACTAAGGCAGATCTGTATCTAGAGAAATTAGCAAAAGAGTGGGAACGTCAGCATGAAAACTTTACTTTCATTCCAGTATTGTCGGATGCGCTTCCCGCGGACAATTGGGCGGGCAGGACGGGGCTAGTACATCAAGCTGTACTTGAAGACTTCGAAGAGTTAGTAAACTGCCATGTATACGCATGTGGCTCACCGCTTATGGTGAAAGCGGCCTATGAAGATTTCACGCAATTAAGAAATCTACCCATCGACCACTTTTTCTCCGATATCTTCGTGCCTTCGGTAAACATGGCTACATAAATCTATGTATTCAGTTTCTTCAAGGTAAACCCTAATCCTTTATGATAATGATCTGCGGCTAATTCATGTTTATCGAGCTTTTCAAACAATTGTGCTATTGCAAGATGCGCAGCACGGCTGGGTTCTATTGATAAGCTTGCTTCTAAATAGTTTTGCGCTTTACCCCATAATTCGCAGTAAGTACAAAATTTACCAAGCGTAAGTAATAATTCAGCATTGTTTGGATGTCTTCTCAACCAACCTTCCGCGCGTTGGATTTGCCAGCTTACACTACCATCTAGACATTTAGCATAAAGTGAAATCAATTCGGGATCCAATTTGTTGTCGATGCTTTGTTCGATAATTTTTTGCGCGGTTGATGCCTCATTTAACGCCATGTAAGCGCGAGCGGCAGTTGCCGCTAATCGACTATCAAGTTTTTCTGCCGAGGATAAATGATTCCAGTATTTATTGAGTAATTCAAGATTTGATCCATTTTTCTTGATATTTTCTAGGTGAGCGCGATGCTTGAGTTGCTCAATCAAAGTCTTATTAAGCGGGTGGCGTTTCTCAAGTATGCGCGTCAACTCCAAGACAGCATCCCAATTTTGCGCCATCTGCTGAGCTTTCAATTCCAATTGAAGGACTGCGGTACTTTGCAATCCGCCAGCCGAATACAGGGCTTGCAAGGCGCGCAGGGCTTCTTCATAGTGCCCCTCATCAAGCAATAATTCAGCCTGAGTGACGAGCTTTAGCGCTTTTTCCTGAGGGGCCTTTTGTTCAGAAATATCCAGATATTGATCACGTTGTGAATAATTTGCTTGCTGATGCGCCGCTCGTGCTGCAATAACTGCGTTTATTGCGCTAATGACAGGCGGGCTTTCCAACTTGAGTGCTGAGGCTGCGTTTTTTTCTGCTTTATCAAATCGTTCTTCGTAGAAAGCTTTTAAAGCGGCGAGCATTGATTCATTAATTTTCTTATGGTGTAAATGTTTATTCAACCCCAATAGCTTTGCAACTAACCTGAGTAGCAGGTAGAAAATAAGAAAAACAGCAATCAATAAAATAATAAAAATATTAATTGTAAGTTCAATCTTATAAGGCGGCACGATCAATAATACAGAGCCATTGTCATATTGAGCGGCAATTACCACAGCCACTGCCGCAGCAAATAGAGCTAAAACCCAGAGCACCAATTTCATTCATCCTCCTCATTACGTATAAGCCGATAATTGCGCACTGTATCAAGACGTTCTGAAACATTGGGCAGTGTTCCATCAATGGCATAATTATGCAATTGATCTAATTTATTAAGTAAGTTAATTACTGATTCTGTATGTTTGTCATAATATCGATTAATCCAATTAATCGCTTTTTCAAGGTTTGCCTGAAAATTTGTTTGGTTCTGGGAAAGAAGGGAAAATTGTGCCAACAGTAGCTGTAGTTTAATATTTTCACGTAAGAGATCGCTTTGAGACGGCGATAACAATTCAATATTTGAATTGTCAATCTTCTGAATCGCTATAAGCTGCTGAAGATCCTGCCAAATGTCATTTATGAATTTGTACCAACGGTAATCTTGTCTGGGTATGAGCTGTTCCAGCGACAAATCTACGTTAATTAAATGTGCATCCATCGCCAAGGGTAAGGTATCAATTTGTTCCATCAGATTCGAGAGTTTTTCTACCGTTTCTTGTTGATTATGAGATGCAATAGCTTCTGCATTGAGCTTATTAAGTTGCTTCTGAGTTTCTTCTTTTGTAGCGTTCACCTCTGCCATAAGTTGGCGAGGTCGTTTGCCCAGAAAATCCACATTGGTTAGGTACTCAGCCATGGTTCGTTTAATCGCAACGATATGGCCTTGCCTGTCAGCCCATTGCCATACCAGGATGGTGATGGCGATAGAAAAAATAATAAATAGGATTAAAGCGGTTACGCGTGATGATTTTGGTGGAGCGGTTTGAATTTCTCTATTCATGATTTTCGAGAAGTTATACTTGATTTTTAGTTGACAGAAAATATTCCAGTAATCCCTGTACTAATCCTTCATCTCCAGCGGCTGTAACATGCACGTTTGTAAGACCCAACCCTCTCGCAACATGAGCGATACGTTCATGTGCAGTAAACAAAGGTGTTATTTTTAGCAATTGTTGGCCAACTTTGCCTATCATGTCAAATAAATTATGCAATCCTTCACTACTCGTCACGGTAACAGCGTGTAAAGCATTATTTGACCAGTTATTCAGCAGCAGAGAAGCGTCTGTTTTAGGCTTGCCACGGCGATAGCACTCGATATATTCTAATCGAGCGCCCCGCTGAATCAATGTGTCGCCCAATAGTCTTCGTCCATCATTACCACGAAAAATAACAATATGTTTATTCTGCACTTGTTGTAATTCCGCCATTTCTAGCAAGGCTTCACTGTCATTGCGAATGGTAGGTACGATGATTTCATTTACCCCATATTGTCTAAGCTTGTTAGCGCTACCTTCTCCTACTACAGCGATTTTTAAGTTCGGTGGTAAAATTCTCTTCGCCTGGATCAGGTGCATTACTTTATCAACAGCATTTGGGCTGACGAA
>CAYNXU010000099.1:0-5955 GCA_964401225.1 uncultured Nitrosomonas sp. | reverse complement strand
CCCTGCCTTCCTTCAAAATTACGATTCGAGGTAGATGCACAACGTTCACCAGGCATGAGTCTGTCATCATTCATTGCCAAACACATTGAGCAACCAGGCTCGCGCCATTCAAATCCTGCCTCACGAAAAATCTTATCGATCCCCTCTTGCTCGGCCTGAGATTTTACCAAACCAGAGCCTGGAACCGCGAGTGCCAGCTTAATATTGGAAGCAATATGCTTACCTTTCAGTATCTTTGCAGCTTCTCGCAAATCTTCTATCCGTGAATTCGTGCACGACCCAATAAAAATCTTGTCAAGCAAAATCTCGCGTATCGGGGTATTGGGCAATAGCCCCATGTATTTCAATGCATTTTCGGTATCATGACGCTTAATTGGGTCAGGAATCAAAGCGGGATCGGGCACATTTCCTTCGATCGAGGTCACCATTTCGGGAGAGGTCCCCCAAGTTACCTGGGGTTTGATTTGCGCGGCATCCAATCTCACCACACGATCGAATACTGCACCCTCATCGCTTTTCAATGTTCGCCAGTAGGCGATCGCTTGTTCCCACAGTGCACCCTTAGGTGCGAAAGGTCGTCCTTTAAGATAGTCGATGGTCGTTTCATCCACCGCGATCATGCCCGCGCGCGCACCTGCCTCGATCGCCATATTGCAAAGCGTCATCCGGCCTTCCATGCTAAGCGCCCGTATGGCGTTACCCGCAAACTCAATCGCATAACCCGTGCCTCCCGCCGTACCCACCTCACCAATAATCGCCAACGCAATATCTTTAGCGGTCACACCTTGTCCTAACTCACCCTCGATTAATATCTGCATCGACTTGGATTTTTTAGTTAACAGGCATTGCGTCGCCAATACATGCTCTACCTCGGAGGTTCCAATGCCAAAGGCAAGACAAGCAAACGCCCCGTGCGTACTGGTATGTGAATCGCCACATACGACAGTCATTCCCGGCAACGTCGCACCCTGTTCCGGACCAATCACATGCACGATTCCTTGCCGCTGATCACTCATCCTGAACTCGGTAATACCTAATTCTTCACAATTCTGGTCCAGTGTTTCTACTTGCAAACGCGATGTCGGGTCGTTAATACCCCTACTTCTGTCGGTAGTGGGCACATTGTGATCAGCCACAGCTAGAATAGAATTCACTCTCCAGGGTTTCCGTCCAGCCAATTTCAATCCTTCGAACGCCTGCGGACTGGTCACCTCATGCACGAGATGGCGATCGATATAAAGAATTACCATGCCGTCAGGTTTGTCTGATTCCGCATGCACCACATGGCTTTCCCAAAGTTTGTCGTATAGCGTCTTCTTCATTTTGTAATATTCCAAAAGAACATGATCATTATCCCATAAAGCACAGTATTAAGCAGTAGATGGAAGTCACTCGAAATTTATGAATAGCGGTAATAGGGTTAATAGCAACTTTCTTAACGTCACATGAATGGTACAATTTTCTTATTCGTCATTCGCTATCATAATGAAATAAAGGATTGCTCTATGTCTACCATCGAATCCGTGTTACATGAAACCCGTATCTTTCCCCCTTCTTCAGCGTTTGTGGAGCAGGCTAACTTAGCGGGTATGGAGGCTTATCAGGCGCTATGTGCAGAAGCCGAGAAGAACTACCCAGGTTTCTGGAGTAAATTGGCGCAACAGCATATTCTATGGCACAAACCCTTTACCCAAGTACTGAATGATTCAGAGCCACCTTTCTTCAAATGGTTCGAGGATGGCGAACTTAATATTTCATATAATTGCCTTGACCGCCATCTCACCACTCAACCAGATAAAGTAGCCATTATTTTTGAGGCCGATGATGGCAGCGTAAGCCATTGTACGTACCGTGACCTGTACCAGCGTGTTTGTCAGTTTGCCAACGGTTTGAAAGCACTTAACGTCAAGAAAGGTGATCGCATCATCATTTATATGCCCATGCGTATTGAAGCTGTCGTTGCCATGCAAGCCTGTGCACGTATCGGCGCAATCCACTCGGTCGTATTCGGCGGGTTTTCTGCAAAAAGTCTGCACGAACGCATTGTCGATGCCAGTGCTATTGCTGTTATCACGGCAGATGAGCAAACACGTGGCGGCAAAAATCATCCGTTGAAAATCACTGTTGATGAAGCGCTCAGCATGGGCGGCATAGACTCAGTCAAATCTGTCATTGTTTACAAACATACCGGCGTCGATACCCCATTTCAATCCGGTCGCGATATCTGGTGGCATGAACTCATTCAAGACAGGCAAACCGAATGCGAACCAGAATGGGTCAATGCCGAGCATCCTTTGTTCACACTCTACACTTCCGGCTCTACAGGCAAACCCAAAGGCGTTCAGCACTCGTCTGCCGGCTACCTTCTAGGCGTGATGACTAGCATGCAATGGATCTTTGACTACAAACCTACGGATATTTTTTGGTGCACTGCAGATGTTGGCTGGATTACCGGTCATAGCTATGTAGCCTATGGCCCCCTGGCGATGGGAGCAACTCAGGTTATTTTTGAAGGCGTGCCAACTTATCCGGATGCAGGACGCTTCTGGAAAATTATACAAAATCATAAAGTCACTACTTTCTATACCGCACCGACTGCAATTCGTACGTTAATTAAATTGGGAGCAGATCTGCCTAAGCAATATGACCTGTCTTCACTGCGCTTACTGGGCTCTGTGGGCGAACCGATCAACCCCGAAGCATGGATGTGGTATTACGAAACCGTCGGCCAATCCCGCTGCCCGATCGTGGATACCTGGTGGCAAACCGAAACAGGCTGCCACATGATCGCACCTACCCCCGGCGCAATTCCCCTCAAACCCGGCTCCTGCACCTTCCCCTTACCCGGAATCAGCGCCGCAATTATTGATGAAGCCGGCCATGATATCGAGCAGGGAAAAGGAGGATTTCTCGTTATCAAACGCCCATTCCCTTCTCAGATTCGTACACTATGGGGGGATCCCGAACGGTTCAAGAAAACTTATTTCCCGCAAGATATCGGCGGAGGCCAGTATTATCTGGCAGGTGATTCGGCCAGTCGTGACAAGGATGGCTATTTCTGGATCATGGGACGCATTGACGATGTATTGAATGTGTCCGGTCATCGCTTAGGAACCATGGAGATCGAATCCGCACTGGTAGCGCATCCACTGGTTGCTGAAGCAGCAGTAGTCGGCAAGCCGCACGAAATCAAGGGAGAAGTTGTCGTTGCATTCGTCGTACTGAAAGGCAAACGCCCACAGGGTGATCAAGCTTCAGAAATTGCCAGCACCCTTAGAGACTGGGTTGCACAAGAAATCGGCCCCATTGCCAAACCTGAAGAAATTCGTTTTGGCGATAATCTGCCTAAAACACGCTCAGGTAAAATCATGCGACGGCTGCTACGCTCGCTTGCCAAAGGGGAAGAGATCACGCAGGATACCTCCACACTTGAAAATCCTGCCATCCTTGATCAACTCAAACAACCCATCACCTGAGCAAGCACAGTATCAGCAAACCAGATGAAAACACTGAATGACAAAAAACTAATATCGCCTATACCTATACGCATCGCACGTCAAAATTCGGCATCAACACCTTCTTCGCTAGGGCTGGATAAGGGGTTATGAAAACCAAATTTTGACGTACGATGTGAAATAAGTAGTGCATCACCATATCAGTTGATACAGTTCTTCCTTTTGCCAAAACAGCAATTTCCAGCTCAATACGGCTTTATACGTTCTATCGAATCCAATATATGAATTTGCCTAACACTATAGATTATGATTTCGGAATCAGCGCCATCGACGCGCAATACCATCGCCCTGGGCGAGCTGCCATTCACTTGATCATCGAGAACGGCGTCGCTGCCTTGATTGACACAGGCACCCAATTTTCCGTGTCGGGGGTTATGCAAGTATTACAGAGCAAGCAGCTTGCTCCCGAACAGATAGCCTATGTGCTCCTTACACACATCCATCTTGATCACGCAGGCGGCGCAAGCGAGTTCATGCGATTATTGCCTAATGCCAAACTAGTTGTACACCCGCGTGGCGCAAAGTATATGATCAACCCTGCCAAGCTAATTGCAGGTGTGATGGCAGTTTATGGTGAAACCGAATTCAAGCGCCTTTATGGCGAGATTTCTCCCATTGATGAACACCGCGTCATCGAGGCGCCCGATGAAACCCGCATCGACTTGAATGGCCGGTCATTATTACTGCTTGATACACCCGGCCATGCGCGCCATCACTGCTGCATCTTTGATGAACGAAGCCAGTCATTTTTCACAGGAGACACCTTCGGGGTTTCTTATCGCGAGCTAGATGTCAATGGGCTGGAATTCGTCTTCCCAACCACGACACCCGTACAATTTGATCCGGAGGCTGCTCATGCTTCCTTGCATCGCATTATGAGTTACCATCCGCAATACGCTTTTCTGACTCACTATAGCCGTATTGGTCATTTACCCCACCATGCGGCACAGATGCATGAGTTAATCGATGATTTTGTCGACATAGCAAATCAAGCCGCCAGCAAAACCGGGGATAGACACGAATTTATCGTGCAAGCCCTGAAGGCTCACTTATGTCAACGCCTCGCCACACATGGCTGCACCCGGTCCCCCACAGCCATTTACGAGCTATTACGCATCGATATCGAACTCAACGCCAAGGGACTGGAAATATGGCTAGATCAATCTGAGAAATCAAAAACACAGTAACATAGGCGAATACAATGGGCGGTAATACCACGCCATTTTGTGGCACCTCAATTTGGCCCCGATCATTTTCAATCTAAAAAATTGATAGCCTATCCCATCAAACTTATTTACAGTTATAAATTATCTGCATATACCATGCAGATAAGAAAAATACAAAATAGTACTTCTTGTTATCAATTTTTCCGGTTCTAATTAGGGGAGCGATCAATGAATGAGTTGGATGAGTTTATAGCTGGACTGATAAATGATTTTTCCTTAGATGCCATCATGGGCAGGAGTTGGTTTGAAATAGCGTCAATTTTGACGCCGTCAGTTATTTTGATTCTTGTCCTGCTTGCTTTCAGTTTCTCACTACAAAACAAAAACTGGAAGATCGCGACCTATATAACCTGCTTTTTACTCACCGTACTTTTTTTACCGTATGAATTATTCCGCCAATCTGCCGCTCTATCCAAGGCTGAAGCTAACGTAAGTGAAATGCAAACCAGCCTGGAAACCTTATTAAACACCTCCACCCTTCATCATATGCAAAATTTAGCGGATCAGGACGTAGCTACCAGTCTGCTGAAAGAGATCACCAGCAATCTCGACCAGAAAGAAAAAAAAGAATTGATATTCATCTCGTGGCTGCTAGCCGAGAACGAAAAGCAATCATTGCACCTTCATGAAGCCTTACAAAAATCACTTGCCGAAGACATCCAATCGAGCCTTGACGAAGCCAAAACGGAGATCATCAATACCAGAGAACCCGTCGACAAAATTTCCGATGAGATTATGAAGCAGATCAACGAAGATATCGGCCATCTCATCGAAAATA
This sequence comes from uncultured Nitrosomonas sp., assembly GCA_964401225.1. GTDB lineage: Bacteria > Pseudomonadota > Gammaproteobacteria > Burkholderiales > Nitrosomonadaceae > Nitrosomonas. The sequence continues at coordinate 436 of CAYNXU010000099.1, read as the reverse complement.
AAACGCAATCCTTCAATCAAGCAATCGATCACTCTCTCGCTACCTTTCAGCAAGGCATCGATGCTTATGTTCAAAATGAATTAAAAGCTTATGAAGAAACACTCGCCACGCTTACTCAGCGAGGTGTTGAAGCGTTGCGCAATGAGCTGAAAAATTACACACACAAAACAAGCCGGGAATTCTCCAATCAGATCAGACAGGTAAACCAAGAATCATTACAGAAAATCGATGAAACCCAAGCAAGGATTGATCGCCTGGGAAATACCGTGGAGAACATCAATCTTGATAAAATCGCCGCACAAATCAATCGTCTCTCCGACTCGATCGAATTGATTGAAAAACAAAATGATATACGCTTTGAATATCATGAATGCATGAAATCTGCGGGACTGATCGATTTGATAGGCAAAGAAGAAGAGTGCAAAAAACAACTCAG
>CAYNXU010000098.1:0-6016 GCA_964401225.1 uncultured Nitrosomonas sp. | reverse complement strand
CATGCAACATTGGTCGCCATAAATAATGTGTTTTAATAGGCTGAACTATCGCTGCGAGGCCATCCAAAAACATTTGAGATTGCAGTTGTGTAAGTCCAGCAGCAGTCAAGTGTTCAGGCGCTGTGCACTTGGCTTCATATTCAATAAAGAGCGGGACACTCGTTAATAGAATAAGCCTTTGTTTGAGCGCTTCTCTTAATAGTGCGGCAGATGCGCCAACTGGGCTTCGTATTGCTGCAATAATAACATCTGTATCCAGGACAAGCTTTATCATGATATTGCATATGATATTAACCTATTTTCAATATTACCACTTAATCATATTTTTGCATCAGTACCAACGGAAAAGGTTGTTCACTGGTTCTGAGGCGAATCACCATAGCAATGATGGATATTCTTCAAATCCAGCTTTTCTGACACAAGGTATGATCATTTCGGGTGTATGGCGAGGAGGCAGCAAGCGGTGTTACCTGTTGGTAAAGAACTCCCCAGATCAACCAATTGAAAGGAAACACCGCAATGACTGATGAAAATGTTTTAGAACTGAACGACCCTGGACAAAATGATCCGTTACAGGAAGTGCTGCAGGGTGGTGCGCGCAAGATGCTGACAGCAGCGATTGAATTGGAGGTGGCCAGTTTTATCAATCAGCATTACGGTTTAAAAACTGCCGGAGGTAAAGCAGCAGTGGTCAGAAATCGCTATCTACCTGAGCGTTTCATTCAAACCAGGCTGAGAGACATTGTAGTCAAAGTGTCGAAAGTACGTGATCGCTCCGGTTCTGGCATCAAATTCAACTGTAGTTTGATCCCCCTACTTGAAACACACACCACATATCGAAGAATTTTTACCCTGGCTATATCTAAGAGGTGTTTATACAAGGGACTCCAGCGAGACCCTGAAACGCCTGTCGAGACCAGATGCATCAGGATTGTCGCCTACGACGATCTGCCTTTTGAAGCAGCAATAGGAACAGAACTACTAGAACTGGAGCGGGCGTGATTTGAGTAATGAACGCTATGTCTATGTCTAAACGGATGAGCTCGACAGTACAGTATGAATGGATGATCGGTTATGTCTTTTGGTAATGATTGGTTCTGATGAAACGGGGCGCAAGAAATTGCTGGCACTGTCGAATGGCTATCGCGAGTCGGAAGCAAGCTGGACAGAAGTGTTGATGGATTTGAAGCAGTGTGGTCTGAAAGATCCACCCAAACCGGCTATCGGTAACGGTGCTCTGGGTTTATGGAAAGCCGTTACCAAATACTGGCCCCAGACCGATCAGCAACGTCGCTAGATGCATAAAACTGCCAATGTATTGGAAGAAGCAGCCCAAGACCTTGCAGTCCAAGGTCAAGGAAACCCTACACACGATGGGCTATTGCGTACTGACACATACTTGACGCAATCGAAAAATCAGCAGATTAGAAAACTTATCTAACCTATTGATTTAATGGTGCCGGCACCAAGAATCGAACTCGGGACCTTCTGATTACAAATCAGCTGCTCTACCATCTGAGCTATGCCGGCGTAGGAAATAGTATCTTACTTATACTTATAATAACTTGTAATTTTAAACTATAAGCATTAACTTATTGCAAGTTAATTTATTCTTATCTTACAAACTTCAAGTATTCTCGATTACGCTCCTTACAATACCGCAGAACGATTTAGCACAATACCCGGAAGTTTGTACATTCATCCATAAAAAAAACAGATATTTCCCCCTCTTTTTGCAAGAGAAATAAATCAATAAATCACTCCGGCTAGATTCTTTTTACCCGTATAGATTGCGTCAGCGTAACATTTTCCTCTATGCGCCACCAAAACGTGCTATTCATTCAATAATTTCGCCACTGAAAAAAAACAGTCTCTGCAAAACTGATAGGGGACTTCTTAGAAATTCAAATTCCGGCACAGTACTTTGTTGCTCGCAATGAATGTTTCCTTCTTTAAGTGAATGACTGTACCAACATTTTTTTGCGATCGCCTCGTTTTGTTTAGAATTCTGTATATTTTTGAAGCACCCTAAATATAATTTGTTCTTATAAATACTATCAAAAGTCTAAATTACTGTTCTAGACAGCGATTTAGACTTTATATCTCAATAACACTGCTTGTATAGATAAATTAATACATTGAGAAGAATGCGAGGCTTATTTATAAAACTTCTATTTACGCATTAATTTCTCTGATGGTGTCAGCGCATCAATAAATAATGGCCGACTAAATAATCGCTCGGAATATTTTAACAATGGCGCCGCTTGTTTTGGCAAACGAACTCCATAATGATCCAGTCTCCATAGCAAAGGCGCTATTGCCACATCGAGCATAGAATATTCATCACCCAACATATATTTTTGTTTATCAAATATGGGCGCAATCATCGTTAGGCTATCAGCAATCGCTACTCGCGTTTTATCAGCCATTTTTTGATCGTTCTGCTCAACGGCTTCTATATGGCAAAATAGCTCTTGTTCAAATCGATGCAATAGTAATCTTGCACGTGCACGCATCACTGGCTCTGCAGGCATCAACTGAGGATGTGGAAAGCGATCATCAATATATTCATTGATAATATTAGATTCGTATAGCACAAGATCTCGCTCGATCAATACTGGCACACGCCCATAAGGGCTGATCACAGCGAGATCTTCCGGTTTATTGTGAGGATCTACATCAATGACCTGGAAATCCATGTCCTTCTCATGCAACACAATCCGACATCGATGACTAAAAGGGCATGTTGCAGTGGAATACAGCGTCATCATATTGACTTATACATCTTAAAAAATTTTCGATTTAATGGGTTATTATTGAACATCTCTCCAATATTCACGTTTTAATAAATAAGTCAATCCAAGCATGCCGAATAAGAAAATCATCACTATAATCCCTAATTTCTTACGATAATTCGCATGTGGCTCACCTAAATAAACCATGTAGTTTACCAAATCCGCGACAAAATTATCATATTCTTCTTTAGAAAGCGAACCGGGAACACTCACCTTCAATTCCTTGACATCGGAAATACCTTTTCCACTATCAGCCGATTTTATATTTAGCACTTGCTCACCTTGTAATTGATACAAAACATGGGGCATTGCCACTCGATCAAAAATCAAATTATTCCAGCCGGTAGGAGTAGAACTATCCCTATAGAAAACTCTAAGGTAGGTATAAAGCCAATCCGCACCTCGAGAACGCGCAATTACAGATAGATCAGGCGGGATAACTCCGAACCAATCCTCTGCTTCATTCTTTCTCATGGCAGTCAGCATAAGATCACCAACTTTCTGCTCGGTATGAATAAGCTTTTCGCTAATTTCCTGATTACTTAATCCAATATCTTGATGCCGGTTATAGCGCATATAACTGGCGCCATGGCATGTTAAGCAATAATTGACAAAGCTCTGTGCACCACGCTGCAACGATGCATTATCAGAAGTATCAATTGGTGCCTTATCAAGTTCTATATCTGTGGCTGCCGAAAAAACAACAATTGGTGCCAAGCTGACAATAAAAAGCAAGAATTTCATCAATCTCATTTTGTCACTCTTTTGGGTTCTGGTTTCGTTTTATCTATCTTGCTATACCACGGCATAAGAATGAAAAATGCAAAATAAATAACTGTGAATATTTGGGCTAATAACGTATACAAAGGTGTTGGAGCCTGTGTACCAAGCCAGCCAAGTACAAAAAAGCTTATTATAAAAAGCGTAAGCGCAATTTTAAAGTAAGGGCCTTTGTAACGTATAGATTTAACAGGACTTCGGTCTAGCCACGGTAAGAAACAAAAGATAATTACAGCGGCTGCCATCAGAATTACACCCCATAGCTTCGCATCTATCCAGAGAAAGTTAACTGTAACCGCCCTGAGCATAGAATAATAAGGCGTGAAATACCAAACCGGAGCAATATGATCGGGAGTTTGCAGCGTATTAGCGGGAATAAAATTATTATACTCCAGAAAATATCCCCCCATCTCCGGAGCAAAAAATATGATACCGCAGAATACTATCAGAAAAGCAACTACACCGAATATATCCTTTACAGAGTAATAGGGATGGAAGGGTATTCCATCTACGGGCGTTCCCGTTTTAGGATCAAGATTAGATTTGATTTCTATTCCGTCTGGATTATTGGAGCCCACTTCATGCAATGCAATAATGTGTACAAATACCAGCACAACGAGCAATACTGGCAACGTCACTACATGATATGCAAAAAATCGATTAAGGGCTGCGTCGGAGAGCATGAAATCTCCCAGAATCCAGTTTGATAGCGTTTCGCCAATAAAAGGAATCGCACCAAACATACTTACAATTACCTGAGCCCCCCAATAAGACATTTGTCCCCAAGGCAGGATATAACCAGTAAAGGCCAAACTCATCAGCACGAAAAATATCGCCATGCCGATCAGCCATAAAAGCTCACGCGGTTTACGATAGGAGCCATACATCATCCCCCGGAACATATGCAGGTAAACCACTACAAAAAACATAGAGGCTCCCGTGGAATGCATATAGCGGATCAACCAGCCAAAGTTGACATCACGCATAATGTATTCAATGGATGCAAATGCAAGACTAGCATCAGGTTTATAGCTCATCGTAAGAAAGATACCGGTAATCAATTGATTCACTAGCACAAGCATTGCTAACGAACCAAAGTAATACCAGAAATTAAAATTCTTAGGGGCATAATACTCAGAAAGATGCGCTCTCCAGGTAGCGGTTAACGGGAAACGCTTATCAATCCAATCGATAATCGAATTTTCTTGTTTACTCATTTTATGCTGATTCCTTGCTTTCAGAACCGATCAAAAGCTCATTTTCACTTAAATAGGTATGAGGAGGCACAATTAGATTTGTAGGTGCCGGAACATTCTTATAAACGCGCCCAGCCAAATCAAATTTTGATCCATGGCATGGGCAGAAAAAACCACCTAACCAATCGGCACCTAAATCAGCGGGAGCAATATCTTTCCTAAATACCGGAGAACACCCAAGGTGCGTACACACACCCTCTACGACAAGAATTTCAGGTTTAATAGAACGCGTCGCATTCTGCGCGTAAGTGGGCTGCTGATTTTTTTCCGAGTCAGGGTCAGCTAACTGACCAACTACTTTGCTCATATTTTCCAACATGTCAGGAGTGCGCTTAAGGATCCAAACTGGCTTTCCTCGCCACTCAACCATCAGCAACATGCCAGGCTCCAACTTACTGATATCTACTTCAACTGGCGCTCCTGCTGCCTTAGCGCGCTCACTAGGCATCATACTTAACATAAATGGTGTCGCTACCGCCACGCCAGCAATCCCACCTGCTACCGATGTGGCCAGTACTAGAAAACGACGCCGACTATTCATCTCACCGCCACTGTCTGCCATTTTTCAATAATTCCATTCAATGAATTTCCCACCCAAAACCGACTCATTTATATGAGCCGCATACCTTTATTTTCTTTCTCACTCAGCATTCCCTGAGAACATAATGCACCTATATTGCGCATATTTATTAATTATAACATAACCCTTTACATAGCAGGGAAATATGCACAAGAAATTCCTAAGTTATTTGCATTTTTTATAAGAAAAAATCTTGCAAGAAACAATCCATCACACTGGTTTTGCGGCAAACATTAAACGGTCTCTGTAACAGAGGCAAGATTCAACTAATTTACTTTGATTACACTTTGCCATGGCACCCTCCATTATCCCCATCGAAATGCTGCGCCGGTCCGGATACCTCGTTGCGCTCAGACTCTCAAACGGGAATTCGTTACCATGGACTTACCAATGTCGCTGACGTGACCTATGACCACGCTAAAAAGCACGGGTTAACGTCAATAATATGTAATATGCCAGTCTTCGCCTGCGCGACATTCCAATAGTATCCCCCAAACGCTGACACCACCGGTTACTTCTGCGCGCCGTGCAGCAAATAAGAAGTTGAGTTATTTACTATGAAAGAACATAGTCAAAAGAGAAAAGAACCCCTACCCCATGAAAAA
>CAYNXU010000097.1:2308-6020 GCA_964401225.1 uncultured Nitrosomonas sp. | reverse complement strand
ATCGAATTTACGGATGATTTCCAATGCTCTAATACCACTGAAACCTGGCATGGTGTAATCAGAAAAAACGATATCCCACGACTCGCCTAACTTTGCAATTACGCCTTGTTCAGTATCGACACGCTGCCAATCAAACTCCAACCCACCGGAACGAAGGTAATCTGCCAATAAAAGCGCATCGTCTTCATCATCTTCAATAAACAGGAGGCGTAACAATGATGGTGGTTTGTGGTTTTTTGACATAAACACCCTTTATGTTTGAATCATGATCGACCTGGCGGTGGTTCATTCAGCACTAGCCAGTAGAGGCCTAGCTGTCCAGCCGCCTTGACAAAATCATCAAAATCCACTGGCTTGCGCACATAGCTATTGGCACCCAGCGAATAACCCTTGAGTCGATCTTCATCCTCATTGGAGGAAGTTAGAATTACGGTAGGCAATACGCGGGTACGTTCATCAGCACGGATTTGACGTAAAACTTCCAAACCATCTATTTTGGGTAATTTCAGATCCAGCAGTACGAGTACCGGCAGATCGGTGATATCCCGCTCAGCATAAGCACCTTTACAAAACAGATAATCAAGCGCCTCCACGCCATTGCGTGCCACAATTACCGTATTACTGATTCGATTGGCCTCCAGCGCTTCAACCGTTAGCAAAGCATCATCCGGATTATCCTCAACCAGCAGGATTGTTTTGTTGCTCATACGATTCCTTGCCATCTAAAGTAAAATAAAAAGCTGCGCCTTGATCGACAGCACTTTCCGCCCAAATACGCCCTCCATGCTTGTGTATCACTCGCTGCGCAGTCGCCAATCCAATACCGGTACCCGGAAATTCATTGGCATCATGTAAACGCTGAAAAGCTCCGAATAACTTGTCTGCATAAGCCATGTCAAATCCCACACCGTTATCACGGACAGAATAAATAAACTTTTCCCCTCCTTGTACATTCCCCCCCACTTCAATGGATGCCGCTTTGCAGTGCGCGGTAAATTTCCAGGCATTGCTTAGTAGATTATCCATAACGACACCTAGCAATCGTACATCACCATAAGCAACTAAACCAGGTTTTACCCAGAAATGTACAGTTCGTAGCGGATCTTCCTGCCGCAGTGTATTGAATACTTCGTGTGCAAGTTGGGTTAAATCCACCTCTTCACGCTTGAGTTCCGTACGACTAACGCGAGACAATTTGAGCAGATCATCGATAAGCGCCGCCATACGTTGCGCAGCTGCACGTATCCGATTCAGTCGATCGCGCCCCTTGTCATCCAGGCGATCAGCATATTCATTAAGCAATGTACGGCTGAAACCATCCATAGATCGCAATGGCGCTCGTAAATCATGAGAAACGGAATAGCTAAATGCTTCCAGCTCACGGTTAATTGTTTCCAGTTCTTTGGAGTGAGCCTGAAGACGACTATTCAATTGTTGAATCTTGTTCTCGTTTTCCTTACGTACGCTAATGTCTTCCAGAATACCGTCAAAATAGATTTCACCAAACACATCCTTCTTCATCACAGCGGATATGGCCGCATGAAATTCCCGCCCCCGCAAAGTTTTTAGTCGTAACTCTTCACCTCTGACGTAGCCATGTGCAAGAACTTTGTTGATAAATTTCTCGCGCTCAGCAAGATCACAATACGATTCCTTGAAGGGATGGACAAGAAGCTGCTCCATCGATTCTGCTTCGAATATATCCGCCATTGCCTGATTGACTTCAAGAAACATTCCTTTCTCATCGGGTTGATTGCGGTACACGCCCACCGGCAAATTATTGACCAATTCCCGATAACGGGTTTCTACCTGACGTTGCGCCTCTTCAGTTTGCTTGCGTGCGCTAATATCTCGAATGATACTGGTGACCAATAGACCTTGATCTGTTTCCAATGGGCTTAAACTAATTTCCAAGGGAAATTCACTGCCATCCTTGCGCCGTCCATACAGCTCGAGTCCTGCACCCATTGGTCGTGTCACGGGCTTCTCTACATAACGTTCCCGGACTGTTGAGTGGCCTTTGCGAAACCGTTCAGGAACAAGTTGCTCCATCGGTTGCCCAAGTAATTCATCCCGCCTATAACCGAACCATTTTTCGGTTTGTGAATTGATCAAAGTGATACAGCCACGCTGATCAATAATAACGATAGCATCCGGCGCCGACTCGAGTAATCCACGAAAGCGCACTTCACTTGTGCGCACTGCATTCTCGGCTTGTTGACGACGCACCACATAAAAGGTAATCACGCCACTCAATAGCACTAACAATAGGGTAAGCGTTACGAATGTAATAACAAAATTCCGGCTATATTCTAGAGTACTCGCAGCAATGATCGCGGGAGATATGTGGGCAACCAATATCCAGTCTTCACTACCCAGGCTATTCTGCGACGTTGCTGGCGTGACTTTAGTATAGGTGAATAACCCGCTTTCGTTTACCCATTGCCCCGCTTGAGAATCACGCAAAATGGCTGACCAGATTTCTTCGTCAAACATTTGAGCAAAGCGCATTGCCTGACGATCCGGGTACATAAATCCCCACTCTATCCCCGGACGCGGCCCTGAAAGCCAGTACCCTGCTGTGTTAAGCAACCAGAGGTCACCTGTACTCTGTTCAGAGATCCCACGCAGACGATTGAGTAACCGTTCGCCTTGGTAGTTGAGCACGACAAGGCCACGTTTCCACCCCCTGCTATCAAATACCGGTACGCTGAAGCGTATCGTTGGTTTAACGGGTTGTTCGATTACCCCTTGCTCACTATTAAGATCAAATGACGATATAAGCACAACTTTCTCATCCAGGGCAAGAGTATTACGTACATAGGCATACTCTGATTGATCTAACAGCGCCTCCTCCGGCACCACCCCTGCTTTGTCTCCAATCATGTTGACGCGTACTGTTTCCTGTCCATGCTCATCCAGGAAGCGAACCTGATCATACAGCTGACGGTGCCGTGCAAAAGCAAGGAAATCAGCAGCGAGATGTGTCTGTGCTGCAGGATCATTCGTTTCCAGCCATTGCTGCAATGACGAATGCTCGGCAAGATATAGCGCATCACCCCGTAACACACCCAATACCTCGTCGATCGTCCGTTTACCTATCTGTATTGACTGCCGCTCTTTCACCTGCATGATCGCTAGAGATGAATCGGCCTGGGTACGAAAGAGCAACCATAATAGCGCTGCCAGCAATACAACAAGTGGCAAGCATAAACACAGAAAATACCTTATGAACTGATAATTCCATCTACATGATTTCACATTGATATCCTTTATCAGCCTAATGACGCTGATGAATACTTTACTTCATTAACACTCGCTCTGATATTTCCTTGCTATTAACGCGGTGAAGGTGAACATCCAATTGCGGGAACGCAATGTTAATTTTTTCTTCAGTAAAACGTCGATTGATTTCCATATGCAAATCATGAATAAGTGCCATTCGATCCGAGATCTGAGCAACATAGACTCTTAATTCAAAATTCAACGAGCTCACACCAAATTCAAGAAACAACGCACTGGGTTCTGGATCACGCAGAATCGAAGGATGGTTGCGGGCAATTTCCAATAATAGGGATCGAGCCTTGTCACAATCCGATCCGTAGGCAATACCGACGGGCACCTGGATACGTGTCACCTGATCGCTGAGTGACCAGTTTATCAATTGCTGAGTAATGAACGTTTTATTAGGCACAACCACTTCTTTACGATC
>CAYNXU010000097.1:0-2208 GCA_964401225.1 uncultured Nitrosomonas sp. | reverse complement strand
TCAATAAGGTAGCCGATTGCTTGCTGATTGATTTGACATCGATATAGTTATCATCTACAAACTCAATTTCACTGCTACCTGATGATGAGCGTTGTGCAAGAATTTCTTCCCGTTTGGCAATTGCCCGCTTAAACGCAATTCTCCGCTGAGTAATCAGTAAGCTACGGTAGCCCAGGAAAAATATCAGACTGCATAGGATGAGCAAGATTACTGACTGGAAAATCAGAATACTCTGATACAGGGTTGCGAAGTAATAACCTCTGGCTGTCATAAAGATCATGTAAACTTGCTGTACGAAAAGTAGCGACATCCACAATCTGGGATTTTGGATTAACGTAAAATTCTTTCCTACATAAAGGGCTTTTCCGTGCCTAGTGATACCCATCCAGCCTAGTGCAAATAGCGCAAGCAGCATGCATAGCAACAGGAAGGCGATTCTCCCTATACTATTACGTACGACGTCATCCGTCAGCGCATCCGTAAACGCAATAACGACACTCAATGCCAATATTGCCGGGGCATAACGCCTAATATCCCGGTGCAACTTGCTTACCATGTCTTCGTAACATCGAAACTGATTCACGAGCAACCCGCCGGGCCGGCATAGCTGAACGAGAAAATTCCAGAAAAAAACTGTGACGGCCGTCACATAAAAAACAAGTGAAAGTGCGCGACTCATTTCTGAGTTCATACTGTGTTGTAACACTTGATGAATCAGCAGGAACGGTAAAGAAACAAGCACAGATTGCAGGATATCGAATAACAGCATCCCGACGGGATAACGTGCCTTATCTTGATTCACTTTCCCCCATGCTTCATTACCTATTTCTTCCCACCGCAAGTAACGAGGCCAATAAACCCGCCTAAAAATCCATCCTATCAATAAAGAAAGGACCATAATGGTCAAAGCAAGCGGCCACACCCTATCGACCACTTTGATCAGAGCAGTCTGTGTTTTACTGGAAACAAACCAGGCGATCGCAGCGTTGAGATCATCTGCCATCTGTAGACTGATGGGTTTGGCACTGCGCGTGACTAGCAGGTTTTCTTTGAGTAGATGCTCATACTGACCGATTTTTTCAATCAACTGATTTTGGATTGAAAGATTGAGCTCCATTTCTTTGATATAGGAATGCAGCACACCTATAAATTGATTGATGACATGTAAACGGGAATCTTTGAGCTCCTGAAAGGCATTCCTTATATCCTGAGAAGCCGGGTCATTATTATCGATAGCATGACCATCGGTCATCCTCTTGAAGTAGGCCTTATCATTTGTCATATCCAGCTTTTCTTGCTCGAGCTGAAAAAGCTCGAGCTTGGCACCATTCAATGATCTTTGTGTCAGTCTGATATTAGGTTTTGATAGAATTTGCTTGAATTGCTTTCTGATCTCGGTTCCCAGTGCATCATCTTCTTCCTGGAATTCGAGTCTTTGCTGGAGTGTCGCATAATTCTTCGTAATAAGATTGAGCCTGTTTTCATACCGCGTCTTCTGCGCCATTAATAAAGTAGCACGCTCGGCATAATCGCTGAGTTTAACTGCCAGCTCTTCATTATTTTTTACCATCACGAGCAATGCGGGATGCTGCCACTTACTTTCCCCAAGCAACTGCCCAGTCTTTTCGACAACTTCTTCCGTCTCAGTTTTTCTCTTCAAATTGATCTGCCTGGCTAGCCACTCGACTTCGTGCTGCAATGCTTGGATCTCGGGCTTGAGTATTAGATCTTCTTGCAATGTCGCAATTTCAATGGCATTAGGCAAGGTTAATGCTTCTAGTTCCAGCATGCGAATCTTGTCCGTCAATGCTTGATTTTGAAATTCCTGAAACGCCTTCAGTGCATCGGCAATTTTTTCATCTGGCACATCTGTCACAACTGAGGGAAAGGGTTTCTCCGTCAGCGCCTTACGTGCATTGCTTGTCGCCACTAATTCTTCTTGAATCTTAATAGTACGTTGTCGAAGTGTTGCAATTTCGGAAGTCAGTTTTTGCTTCTGATTTTGTAGTTCGGATAATTTTGCTTGTGTATTGACGTATCGCTGCTCTATTTCACTTAAGGATGAATCCGCTAAATCGGCAGCACTAGTTACAGCGGAAACAGGTTTGTCTTTCTGCTTTCTGAGTATTTCGAGCTGCTGAGGATATTTCTCCAACTGCTGCGAGTAAAGCTGAGTTCTATTGAGATACTCCTGATGATCAAGCAATA
>CAYNXU010000096.1:0-6028 GCA_964401225.1 uncultured Nitrosomonas sp. | reverse complement strand
GCCAGCCACTACACATGAGCTGCTGAGCATTAGCATCACTATGATCAACCCATTGAAGGCATTATTTTTCCATTGGCTGTCCATGGCGCTTCCTTTTAATTGAGATAATCTTATTTTAAAAAGAAAGCATACCGCATTACCGATAGATTAATCTATTGTTTTTATTAATAAGCTGCTGTCGAGTGCATATAATATATTCGTTATGAATACAGGATGGCTTCCTCTTTGTACATGTGATTTTGATGGCAATCAGCAATTGATTCAAATTTTTGATACTCATCGCACCTCAAAATTCGGCCAATCAGGCTCGTTCGCAGTAGATCAGTCTATTCTTTGGATAGCCTCCCAGGAGAAGGCAAGATGAGGGATCATATAAACCGAATTTTTCATGAATTGTTACGCGCCCTCACTTGCCCTTTGATTAATAAGAAAGATTTTTCTCGGTTGAATGTTTGAATCACTACACCACGCCTTCTCATAACTTCCTTATTAATCAAAGTTCTGCGTGATCATGACGTGAATTTATGAAATATTCGGGTTAAATTTCTGTCAATCCTTCTCTGAAATAGATGAAGATTCTTGTAATGTCGCTAGATGTTTCTCCACATCTTCCTTACTGAAACCGATAGCACTGGCGACTCGATCGGCATGGCTGACACGGGATACTCCCGGTATCAATCGATGGGTGGGTCCTTCAGGCAAAAATTCGACTTGCAGATAACTGCCAATGCCCTCATTCTGCAGACGCTCACATAACTCATGGTTATGGGTAACCAGTATTGTGGATGCGCCCAGCTTATGAAAGCCTTTGAGTACATACTCGGATAAGGTCATTTTTTCTTCAAAAGTCGTTCCTTCTGCAAGCTCGTCGAGTACCACCAAACTCAGCGCAGTCGAATTGAAAAAAATCTCGCGCGTTTGTTTGAGTTCATGCGCAAAGCGGCCCATACCTTCTTCCAAACGACCGGGGTCAGGCACTTGATAAAAGATATGCTCGGCTGGCACTAGTCGTGCAGCCGACGCGGGAATATAGGCACCCACCTGCCCTAGCAACTGAATCTGCACCGTCGTTTTGCAATAGGCTGTTTTTCCGCCACTATTGGGTCCAGTTATAATCAGTAAGCGATTAGCCGCATCCAGCCTGATATCGTTGGGTACATAATCGGATTGAGTTCTGGCAAGCAGTGGATTCCTTGCGCTTGTCGCTGTAAGTGCATGTTGTCCTGCGTGTTGGATATCGGGCAACGTCATGTCACCACTAACGGATTGAGCATAGCGATGCAGAGACAGCAACTCATCGATCATACCAAGGGCTTCCATTGCTTTGGCCAACTCCGGGCTTTTTCTGAAAAGTTTCTGCAAGGGATAGATCACCGAATTCAAGTCGGAGGAACTGACGGCCTGCGCAAGAATAGGAATCATCGGTACTATCAGAATCAGAATACCGTAGCCGATATAAGTGGCGCCAATGTCGGTCCACATGGTATGAAAGAAATAAAACAGACCGCTCACGATGGATAAGAAAATCAGTATCGGCAGCCACTTGAACAGGGAGGGGCGGAAGCGTGGAATCGGCAGGTAACGGGGTTTCTCTTCCTTAGTCTTGAACTTGCCATCAATGACATAGAGGGGGCCATGCATCAACGCATAGGTGCGCGACTCTGCAAAATCACGGATTGCTTGAATCAACTCCTGCAAATAAGGGCTTTGCACGGGGGGCAGCGAATCAGCTTCTTCAGCTAGATTGATGGCATATTCAGTCCCATCGATAAATTGACGGTAACCATATCCACCGAACTCAAGTTTTCCCGTCTTATCTTTGGGATTATCCGTGGTGAATCCGCCGGAGAATTCACCATAAAGAAGATAGTAGAGTGACTCCTCGTCACGCGCCATCTCTTTAACAAAACATTCCAGTGCCTTGAATAGCTCTGGATTGGCTTGCAGTTCACGCAGCGCTTCCTGTTTTTTTTGTAACAGCAAAGCATCGTGAGTTGGCCTTGCCAGTGACCGATAAAGCACGGATTGTCCGATCTGGGTGTCAGCACGATTGATTTCATCAAATAAGGCATCCGCTTCGATCGCATTGAATGTTTTGCTATCTAACACGCCGTAATCAGTTTCGGTCGGTCGCGTATCCCGTATGCCAGCACATTGCTTGCCATCCGATAAAATAAACGATGCATGCCAGATAGGGTTAGAATTGGATTGGATAACTTCATTCATGGCCATTCCCTAAGTTTGACAAGACGATACTCATAATAATTTGTAGACACATAACTTTATCTGATTTTATTGTTAAATGATGATAGGGACATACCTTGCCAAAAAATTGATTGATCTACGCCCACCCTACTCTAACCCATGATCATATTATCCGATACAGTTGATACTAACCGGCTAAATGCATTAGCCTAGCAGGTTATCCGATAACCGGCTTTACCATTTTTACCATGATAAAAACAAAAATAGTGTCGCGTTTAATCATCTTTCTAGTCATCATCATCCTGCTGGGCTATGCAGGCTGGTACTTGACACGCAAACCGCCCTTGCAAGTCGAGCTCGCCACCATCATGCGCGGCACCGTGGAAGCGACTGTCGTCAACACCCGCGCAGGTACGATCAAGGCATGTCGGCGAGCCAAACTGGCACCTGCGGTGGGAGGGCAAATCGTCAAGCTCCCCGTAGATGAAGGCGATCGCGTCAAGGAGGGGGAAATCCTGCTAGAACTATGGAATGCCGATCTGGTCGCACAACATCAACTCGCCAAACAACAACTAGCTACTGCCAAAGGCCGGCAACACGAAACCTGCATCATGGCTGAAAATGCCCGACGTGAATCTATCCGTACCCAGCAACTTGTTGCACAGGGATTTGTTAGCTCGCAACGGGCTGAGGACGCCGATGCCATTGCACGCTCCCGTCAAGCAAGCTGTGCTGCTGCGGCAGCAGAAGTCAAACGTGCGCAAGCTCAAATCGAAGTCACGCAAGCCAATCTGGATCGTACCGTGCTGCATGCGCCCTTTGCAGGTATCATCGCCCAGGTCACAGGCGAATTGGGTGAATATACGATGCCTTCCCCGCCGGGCATCCCAACACCTCCGGTCATTGATCTGATCGATGATGCGTGCTTATATGTCACTGCGCCGATGGATGAAGTGGATGCGCCCAAAATTAAAGTTGGACAGGAAGCACGCATCTCACTGGATGCATTGCCCGGCCAATCCTTTGCAGGTAGCGTGCGCCGTATTGCACCGTATGTCACTGAAATAGAAAAGCAGGCGCGGACGGTGGATGTTGAAGTTAATTTTATTGAAAGCTCAGACTATGCCCTATTGGTCGGCTATAGCGCCGATGTCGAGGTGATCATCGATCGTCATGAACAGGTGCTGCGTATCCCGACACAAGCCATCCGGCAACGGGGTAAAGTACTGATACTAGGTCAGCAGGATCGACTGGAAGAGCGCACCCTGGAAACCGGGCTGGCCAATTGGGCTTTCACAGAAGTTATCAGTGGCTTGACGGAAGGCGATCAGGTCGTCATGTCATTTGACGACGAAGGTATTGTCGCTGGTGCGCTCGTCAAACCCAAAACAAGCCAGCCATGATTCAGCTGTCAGCCATTACTCGCATCTTTCATATGGGTGACCAGGAGATACGTGCGCTCGATCACATTGATCTTGAGATTGCCTCGGGCGAATATGTCTCCATTATGGGACCCTCCGGCTCTGGCAAATCTACCCTGCTCAATGTGATCGGCCTGCTGGACAGGCCGGATAGCGGGCGTTATCAGCTCGATGGCAAAGATGTCACTGATTTATCTGAAACGGAGCAGGCACGTGTACGCAGAGAAAAAATTGGTTTTGTTTTTCAATCGTTTCATCTGGTACCCCGCCTCACTGCCGCAGAGAATATCGAGTTGCCACTGATCCTGACCGGCATACCACCGGCTGAACGCAAAACGCGCGTGACAGAAACGCTACAAGCCTTTGATCTGAGTGAACGCGCTCAACACCGTCCGGCTGAATTATCCGGTGGCCAGCGCCAGCGGGTGGCAATTGCACGGGCAACCATTCTGCGGCCGACTGCCTTGCTGGCGGATGAACCTACGGGCAATCTCGATCATCGCATTGGCTCGGAAGTGATGGCATTGCTGGAAGATCTGCATCATGCCGGCACCACGCTCATCATTGTCACACATGATCGTGAGTTGGGCCTGCGCGCCCACCGCCGTCTCGCCATGCGCGACGGTCTCATTGTGGCAGATGAACAATGAAACTACAGGATACCTTACACTTCTCGTTGAAGACAGTTACCAGTTACCCTACCCGTTCGTTCCTCATTATGCTAGCGATGGCGTTGGGGGTCGCTGCCGTCGTCATTCTGACTGCACTCGGTGACGGTGCGCGCCGCTACGTGATTAATCAGTTCTCTTCGATCGGCACTAATCTGATTATTGTTTTTCCGGGTCGTGCGGAAACCGCGGGCAACTTCCCGGGAGCGGCAATGGGACAAACCCCGCGCGATCTGACGCTGGAAGATGCCCGCTGGGTTGGCTTGCTTCCTCAGATTCGACGCTATGCGCCCCTGAATGTGGGTGAGGCGGAGCTCGCTGCTGCCAGCCGCTTACGGGAAGTCACTGTGCTGGGCAGTACGGCAAATCTTTTGCCCATCCGGCACATGGAACTGGCGCAAGGCAGTTTCATGGCGCATGGTTCACAGCATAGCGCTCAGATTGTTCTAGGAGCAAAACTGGCTGAAGAGTTTTTTCCGGAGGGCAATGCGGTCGGTCAGCGCGTCCGGCTGGCGGATCGACGCTTCATGGTATCGGGCGTCCTTGCCATGCAAGGAGAAACAATGGGGTTCAATTCGGATGAAATCGTCATTATTCCGATCAATCATGCCCAGGCATTATTCGATACCACCTCGCTGTTTCGTATCCTGATCGAAGTCAGGAATCGCAATGATATTCCTGAAGCCAAAGAAGCGATTCGCGAAGCCCTGATTCAACGCCACGATGGCGAAGAGGATATCACCGTGATTACCCAGGATGCCGTACTCGCTACTTTCGACCGCATTCTGCGTGCGCTGACGCTCGGCGTGGCCGGTATCGCTGCGATCAGCCTGGCAGTAGCCGGCGTTCTCGTCATGAATGTCATGTTGGTAGCCGTCAGTCAGCGTACCGATGAAATTGGCCTCCTCAAAGCCATAGGCGCTCCGGCAAGTGATATTCGCCGTTTGTTTCTTACCGAAGCTGCCTGGTTGTCTTTTACCGGAGCCATCTTCGGATTCATGCTGGGGCATGTGGGCAGTCTGCTGATTCGCCTGGCTTATCCGCAGCTACCTGCCTGGCCGCCAGCCTGGGCGAGCCTGGCGGGAATTACGGTCGCTTTGGTTACCGGCATTTTAGCCGGACTGCTGCCTGCCGCACGTGCAGCCCGGCTGGACCCTGTCAAAGCACTGAGTGGAAAATGAGTCCGCTTGATATGCTTCACTTCGCTCTGCGCGCCTTGACGGCTCACCGGCTGCGCACGCTATTGTCTGCTTCGGGGATTGCGATCGGCATTGCGGCTGTCATCCTGCTCACTTCCATCGGAGAAGGTATTCAACGTTTTGTATTGGCTGAATTTACCCAGTTTGGCACCAATATCCTGAACGTCACCCCCGGGAAAGTTAAGGCGCATGGCGGAACATCGGTGGGCTCTATCAGCAGTGCACGCATACTGACCATTGAGGATGCATTGGCCTTAAAACACTCCCGCTATGCCCACTACATCAATCCCAGCGTAATGGGTAACGCTGAGATCCGTGCAGAGGGACGCAGCCGACGTGTCACAGTGTACGGACAAGGCCCGGATTTTGACAAGGCATTCAATATGAGCGTGGCTATCGGGCAGTTCCTGCCTGCAGATGATCCGCGCAATCCACGCGCATTTGCCGTACTCGGTGCAAAAGCACACAGCGAGCTATTTGGTACTGCCAATCCGCTCGGCGCCATTCTACAAGTTGGCGGCTCGCGCTTCCGTAT
>CAYNXU010000095.1:0-6034 GCA_964401225.1 uncultured Nitrosomonas sp. | reverse complement strand
TTTTTGCCGGTATCTTGATAATCGCCAGAATAGTCAAGTAAATCATCAATTAATTGAAATGCCGTGCCCAAGTGCATTCCATAAACAGCTAAAGCTTCTTCCTCGGCTTGTGTGGCGTTACCAAGGATGGCGCCAAGACGTGCGGCGGCCTCAAAAAGTTTGGCAGTCTTAAAGCGAATAACGCGTAGATAGTCATTTTCTTCGACATCAGGATCTCTGCAATTGAGTAGCTGTAGCACCTCACCCTCGGCAATGATATTAGTGGCATCGGCTAAAACTTGCATAACACGCATGTGGTCTACTTCCACCATCATTTGGAAGGCACGTGAGTAAAGAAAGTCGCCTACTAGCACACTAGCTGCATTGCCAAATAGAGCGTTGGCAGTTGCTTTGCTTCGTCGTAACTTGGATTCATCTACAACATCATCATGTAGCAACGTAGCTGTGTGAATGAATTCGACTACCGCCGCGAGTTGATGGTGATATCGCCCGGAATAGCCAAATATACCAGCAGATAAAATGACTAATGCTGGTCGCAGTCGTTTGCCACCGTTATGAATGATGTATTCGCTTACTTGATTAATCAACGCTACTTGAGAATGAAGCTTTTGTCGTATTACAGCGTCAACAGCACTCATGTCTTGAGCTATAAAGCTTCTAATAAGTTCGATTGGCACAACAACCCCTTGAAGAAATAACTATGGTAGAAATGTCACAGCTTACGTGTCAAGCTAGGTGATATAAATAGATCTTAAATATTTGTCACACAAAATGCTCGTGAAAATGTATAATTTTAGGGTATATGAGAAAGGATGAATAGGATATGTATGCTGTAATAAAGACTGGCGGAAAACAATATCGAGTTGAAGTCGGTAACAAACTAAAAATAGAACAACTCCCAGCGGAAGCTGGTAGTGATTTAATCATTGATAAAGTGTTGATGGTATCTGAAGGTGAAACCATTTCTGTTGGAAAACCATTTCTAGATAGTGCAAAAGTTAATGCGACTATTATAGGGCATGGGCGACACGATAAAATACGAATTTTTAAAATGCGTCGTCGGAAACACTATCAGAAGCATCAGGGGCATAGACAAAATTATACTGAAATCCAAATTACTGGTATTTCGGCATAAATGTAAAAGTGAGAGGATTGCATGGCACATAAAAAAGCAGGTGGCAGTTCGCGAAATGGGCGTGATTCTAATTCCAAGCGACTCGGAGTAAAGCGATTTGGTGGCGAGGTGATTTCGGCGGGCAGCATTATTGTTCGTCAACGTGGCACTCAATTCCATCCGGGAGACAATGTTGGAATTGGTAAGGATCATACGCTATACGCTAAAATTGAGGGTAAGGTTTTGTTTGGTGTAAAAAGCGCATTTAAGCGTAAGGTTGTATCAGTTATACCCGCGTAAGCAAATCAAGTTATAAAAAAAGCCCCATTCAACAAGATGGGGCTTTTTTTATGTGTGCTTCGTATAGGGACACTTTTGTGGGTGAAAGGTGGTGGTTACAGGAAATCGACTTTACCAAACCACATACTGACTAAATTGTTCATCCGATTGAGTGTGCGCAATCCTGGCAATATTAACTATTTCAGCGGCTCAGCTCAGATCAAGATACCGGGGGGTGGTGGGCATTCAGTTAGGTATTCTGATAACCTCTACTTAGATTGACGTAACTGTTCTGAGTTGTATTCTTATCTATTCTTGTGTCCAGAGTTGTTTCTAGGTTAAGAAAAAATTATGAAATTTATTGATGAAGTGAAGATACAAGTATTTGCAGGTGATGGAGGTAATGGTATAGCCAGTTTCCGTCGGGAAAAATTTATTCCTAGAGGTGGGCCTGATGGTGGTGATGGGGGGCATGGTGGCAGTATTTACGCGATTGCCGACCATAACATTAATACGCTTGTTGATTATCGGTTCACACCAATATTTCGAGCTAAGAAAGGCGAGAACGGACGCGGTTCTGATTGTTACGGTAAAGGTGCAGACGATATTCTGTTACGCATGCCGGTAGGAACAATAATTACCAATATGGTAACCGGGGAAATTATAGCGGATCTGCAACATCATGAGCAAAAAGTACTTTTAGCTAAAGGTGGAGCTGGGGGACTGGGTAACATACATTTCAAATCTAGTACTAATCGTGCACCAAGACAATTTACCCATGGTGAACCTGGGCAAGAATTTGAGCTCAAACTGGAACTAAGGGTGCTCGCAGATGTCGGGTTGCTGGGAATGCCAAATGCAGGTAAATCAACTTTGATTCGCGCTGTATCGGCAGCTCGCCCCAAAGTGGCAGATTATCCTTTTACGACGCTACACCCTAATCTGGGTGTTGTGCGCGTAGATCAAGAGCGAAGTTTTGTCATGGCAGATATTCCCGGTTTAGTGGAAGGTGCTGCAGAGGGGGTGGGTCTTGGTCATCGTTTCTTGAAGCACTTGTCAAGAACGCGCTTATTGCTTCACGTTATCGATATTTCACCGCTAGATGAGCGTATAAATCCAATTCATGAAGCTGAAGCGCTTGTCGAGGAACTTAGAAAATATGATGTGGCTCTCTATCAGAAACCGCGTTGGTTAGTGTTCAATAAAATCGATATGCTACCTGATTCAGAGCGTAATGAGATATGTAATAAATTCATACTTGATTTCGGGTGGAAAGATAAATGGTTCGGGATTTCAGCATTGACAGGTCAAGGATGTGCTGCATTGACTTATGCCATTATGGATTATCTTGAACATGAACTGGCGGTGACAACGCAACAATGAGTCAATCTATTCTGAAACAAGCACGTCGTATTGTTATCAAAGTTGGCAGCAGCTTGGTCACAAACCAAGGTCAGGGGCTTGATCATGATGCGCTTGCAGGTTGGGCTGCCCAAATTTCTCAGCTCAAGGTTATGGGGAAAGAAATTATATTGGTATCCTCGGGCGCCATAGCTGAAGGCATGCAACGGTTGGGTTGGAAAAAACGCCCTACAGCATTATATGAATTGCAAGCTGCTGCTGCCGTTGGACAAATGGGATTGGCGCAAGCGTATGCAGTTTGTTTTGGTCAGTATAGCTTGATTACGGCACAAGTACTGCTGACTCATGATGATTTATCCAACCGTCAGCGCTACTTGAATGCTCGTTCAACGCTAACCACGCTATTAAAGCTAAACATCATTCCGATCATCAATGAGAATGATACAGTCGCAATTGATGAGATACGATTTGGTGACAACGATACCTTGGCTGCGCTTGTCACCAATCTTACCGAGGCCGATGCGCTCGTGATTCTTACCGATCAAGCTGGTTTATTCACAAGCGATCCTCGTAAAAATAGCGACGCCAAATTAATTCGCCAAGCAAATGCCGGGGATCCTGAGATAGTCGTTATGGCAGGGGGGGCTGGTAGCGATATTGGTCGCGGTGGTATGCAAAGCAAAGTTATCGCAGCCAAGCGCGCAGCGAGAAGTGGCGCGCATACGCTGATTGCCTCAGGAAGAGAAGCCAATGTGCTGGTTCGTTTGGTGGAGGGAGAGGCGATTGGTACATGTTTGTTTGCCACGATGCCGGTACTCATTGCACGAAAACAGTGGCTGGCGGATCATCTACAAATTCGTGGCAGCGTGGTCCTCGACTCAGGCGCAATGAAAGCACTTGTAACGGATGGAAAAAGTTTGCTGCCAATCGGTGTAGTTGATGTCAGAGGTGATTTTGAGCGAGGGGAGGCGGTAGCTTGCCTGGACACGGAAGGAAGAGAAATCGCGCGAGGTTTGATCAATTATAGTGCTCGGGAAACCCGAAAGATCATGCGACGACCGAGTCATGAAATTCAGGCTATCCTCGGTTATGTGGATGAATCCGAGCTTATTCATAGAAATAATTTGGTGCTTTTATAGTTAGAACTCAATTCAATGATTTTTACAATAAGGAATCAGGCGTGACCGAAACAGATGTAGAAATAATCCATAATGAACTGTGCTACCAGGGGTTTTTCCGTATGGAGCGGTATACGCTGCGTCACCGGTTGTTTAATGGGGGTTGGAGTCAACCTATTATTCGTGAATTATTGGAGCGTGGTCATGCGGCTGCCGTCCTTCCCTATGACCCGGCAAGAGACCAAGTTGTGTTGATCGAACAATTTCGAGCGGGTGCAATGTCGATATCCACAGGGCCATGGTTGCTTGAGATAGTGGCCGGTATCATCGAACCGAGTGAAGTGGCAGAAGAGGTGGTGAGAAGAGAAGCTATCGAAGAGGCTGGCTGCGATATTCTAGAGCTTGTTCCTCTCTATGACTATCTCGTTAGTCCAGGCGGGACGACTGAACGTATTGCTTTGTTTTGTGGTAAGGTCGATTCAGCACATTTGGGAGGAATCTATGGCAAAATGGACGAGGGAGAAGATATCAAAGTGCATGTAATGGCCCTAGATGATGCATTAACATTACTAAATTCAGGAAAAATTATTTCTGCCAGTGCGATTATCGCATTGCAATGGCTGATTCTGAATCGGGAACATCTTCATAAAATTTGGCTAAGCGGGTAACAATCCAATGTATTTTGTGAAAAAAGTTGAGTGTATTTTTACACGATTGAAAATCAAGCTCAGCATTTATTTGCTGGCCATGCTATGCGGATTGTGTCCGTTAATAGTACAGGCTAGTAAAACAGCCTTATGGTTGGATATCGATGGCGCCATTGGTCCCGCTAGCCATGATTATATCAAACGCAGTCTTGCCACAGCAGCAACAGAAAATGCTCAGGTAGTGATTATCCGGTTAAATACACCGGGGGGGCTGGATGCTTCCATGCGTGAGATCATTCAGGAAATAATTGCCTCTCCTGTGCCGGTGGTTAGCTATGTTGCACCGAGTGGGGCGCGTGCAGCCAGCGCGGGTACCTATATTCTTTATGCAAGTCATATTGCCGCTATGGCGCCCGCTACTAACTTGGGTGCGGCCACGCCCGTAAAAATCGGTGGTTTTCCTGGCATTCCTGATACTTCCGATAAAAAACCGGAAAATAGTCAGCGTGAGCAGTCTGATGCGCAAGATCCCATGACAAAAAAAATCGTTAATGATGCAGTTGCTTATATTCGTGGGCTTGCTCAGATGCGAGAACGTAACGCCGAGTGGGCTGAAAAGGCAGTCCGTGAAGCTGTTAGTTTAACGGCTAATGATGCCCTGGCAGAAGGTGTAATCGATCTGATTGCACTGGATATTCCAGATTTGCTGGCCAAACTTGATGGGCGCACCATCAAAATGCAGGGACAGGAAGTAACCCTGTCAACGCAAGGCATTGATATTCGGCAACTTGAACAGGACTGGCGTACACGCCTGCTGGCAATTATTACAGATCCCAATATTGCGTATATTTTGATGCTGATTGGCATCTATGGACTGATATTGGAATTCGCTAATCCTGGAACGATCGTGTCGGGTGTTGTCGGAGCAGTGTGTTTATTGCTTGCCTTGTTTGCTTTTCAGGTACTTCCCGTCAATTATGCCGGACTTGCACTGATTTTTCTAGGTATTGTGTTCATGCTGGCTGAAATGTTCGTGCCAAGTTTTGGCGCGTTGGGAATTGGCGGAATGATCGCTTTTGTTATGGGCTCCATTATGCTGCTTGATATGGATATACCAGGGTATGGTGTTTCTATTCCGCTGATTGTAACCGTTACTTTGATAACTGCAGGTTTTTTTCTATTCGTGGTGGGTATGGCGATTAAAGCAAGGCATCGTCCCATCGTGAGTGGCAGGGAAGAGCTTATTAGTGAGATCGGAGAAGTCGTCGATGGTTTTGATCGTGAAGGTTGGATCAGAGTGCACGGGGAGTTATGGCACGCAAGGACCCATGTGCCACTGCATCGGGGACAAAAAGTCAAGATTACAGCTATAGACGGGCTGACATTGCTGGTGGAGGTTTTTTAAGCAGGATATTCCAGGGGAGAATTAGTATGAATATAGGTATAGATATGGATATGGTATCAGTGATTATTCTGACCTTAGGGCTGACTGTTTTTTTTCTAGCTAGCGCTTT
>CAYNXU010000094.1:2922-6042 GCA_964401225.1 uncultured Nitrosomonas sp. | reverse complement strand
GCCACCGACAGTCAGTGTCGTGGCAAATGACCAGATCATGAAACGGTCAATGCGTGAAGTCAGTGCCTCGAATCGTTTGTCAAATTGCTCAAAACGTTTGTCTATCAGTTCGAAACGTTTTTCCACTTGCTCAAAGCGCTTATCAATCTGCTCAAAACGTTTCTCTATCTGTTCAAAACGCTTATCTATTTGCTCAAATCGCTTATCTACTTGCTCAAATCGCTTGTCTACCTGTTTGAACCCTTCAATCAGCAATTCCCGCTGATGTTTTAGTTCTTCCTCGACTCGGACGATTCTTTCCCTCAGTTCCAGTTCATAGCGAACATTGGTTTGATTCAGCACCGGCTGCCCGGAAAGCGCCTTGGCTATCAAATTCTGGATTTCTTCTATATCTTCTTTTGCTAGTGCCATGTTAGCTACTCTGGTTATTGCCCATTTTTGTACAGACTACCATAAATCTGTTTAATCAATGGAAATTAGACCTGCCAGAATGATTTACGTTTATTATGCAGAGATCGTGGGATAGTCGCTATCATGTTCTATATAGGGTCGATTCGATGAGTTGGCGCTTTCCTTGACGAGTAGGGCCAGTTTGATTCGATCAGAAATCGCTAGTTTGCGGAAAATTTCGGTCAAGTGTGCCTTAACGGTTCGTTCGGTAATATCCAGTTGCCGTGCGATCTGCTTGTTACTTTCACCGCGCCCTACCAGAAGGGCAATTTCATATTCACGCTTGGTTAAATTTTCCAGCAGACTATTGACGGCTTGTTCAATATGTTTCTTCTCTTGCATGGTCATGGCTAACTCATTTTGCATGTATTGAACCAGTTTGCGCCGGATCCATAGTTCGCCGTGTGAGATAGCTGTTACTGCACGTTTGATTTGTTCTAGATCGATGGTGTCCAGGCAAAATCCTTTAACCCCCGATCTAAATAACTTCCACTCAATTTCATCGGAAATACCGGCTGTAGAAATAATGATCCTCGTTTTTGGGCTCAGTAATAATAAGCTTTCAACAGCTTGCTGACTATCTGTGCTGATTAGATCGTGATCAAGCAAAAGGATAGGCGGTTTTCTTCGGACTAACTCATTCCTGAGAGCATCCAGATCGGTTACGCAGATGGGGGTAGAAATACCCGATAGTCCTTGCTTCCATTGAAAAAGCTTTTTGTCGCATGAGCTGGCAAGTAGAATCAAGATGATTTTTCTCCTATTTAATTGGGCCGTGCATGTCTCTTATTAACGACATTTTTTTTCCGACCTTGAATTTTTAAAGAGATTTGATTCAATCTTTCAGTAACTTCTAGAAATGCTTGGAACCGGCTTGAACCATTTTCTTTGAGCGAGCAAGCCCCTCAACTTTGATTGCCGGCAGGCGAGAAATGAGAAGGGGTGATGGGATGTGTATACACATCCCATCACCCCCGTCTGATTATGCTTATGAATTAGTTAATCAATGGGTACTGCTTTGAGCAGATTAAGCGTATTGCTGTCAGGTTGATAGAGCATTTCGACTGAATAGACGATGCCGGATTGCGAATCGAACACTTGTGGAAATTTGACGATGCGGTTAGCTGGATTGTAAGTTGGCAGATAAGGATCTGCCGTTAACGGCTCGTCCAGCAATTGATAGGATTTGACATCAAAAGTGGCTCCCGTATCGCCATTCTGTGCGGTATTCAATTGCTCCAGGTTAACCGAGTAGAGCTGATTATTGATACGCATTTTTGCGACATTAGCCTTCTGGCCCACTGCGTCGAATGTCACGCTATTGGGAGAGAGTACGGCGAAGGGATCTGCGCCGGTGCGCGTGACTCTAAAGGAGTATTGATCATCAGAGAATGGGTAGGCGGTGATGAATTGTTCAATGATCTTAGTCCCGTCAGGAAGGCTACTTTTCACTCTTTCCAGAATGACGTCTCCAGATCCACACCCTTCGACATTATTTGTTATCTGGGGATCAAGACCACCCGCCCTGAATAATGGAGATGTGACGAGCACCAAGTAATTTTTGGGTTGACTGCCTACGCCAATATCAAGTGTGCGCCGATCACCAAAGCAGGGATCGATGAGACCAATCAGACTATTTCTGAAGAACCCTTTGTCGTAGAGTAAATACGGATGATCTGCCTGGGTGGTAGATAACGTTTCATTGGTGCGGTCTATATAAGTTCTCAGTGTGACGGTTTTATGTTCATTACCTTCACTTTGAAATTTGTCAGCATCAAATACATACATGACCCAGCCTTTTTCGTCCTTGCATTGTGAGCCTTCGGGACAGAGTTCCAGGTTGATGATTTCATTGCCGAGGCTGTTGAACACAAACCAATCGCGGTCGGAGGGGCTGGTTAACTGGCCACGCATGAATTGCCCCATTTGGGAGGCATCGCCAGCATGGATTGGGCTGGCTTCATTGGAGTTGTTATTGAATTCGATCTCGACATTGTCGTAGGAGACCGAGGGGTTGCCGAGGATATAAATGGTTAACTTGGCATCTGTCTGAGTGCCGCTTGCATTTCTGAGTTGATACTGGAAGATTTCCTTCGCCGAATCACTGAAACCTAACGCCTGGACCTGGGGAGAGTCGTTTTTGAGGATATAACGAAAAGTGCCTCCTGCACCAATATCCAGGAAACCATAGCTACCAATGGGATTGCTCAATAAGGTAAGTGATAGTGCATCTTCGCCGGTATCATCCAGGCCGCCAAAGAGGGTGCCAGAGACTTCGAGCTTTTCATTTTTTATCACGGTCATCACCAATTCTAGTGTTTTAACCGTGCTGGTGACATCATCATTCGTACCCGATCCACCCGATGACCCACCTCCCGGAGGTCGTATAGTCGCTGCAGAGGCTACGCAAGAAAATATCAGCATGATAACCAGTATCATTGCCTTACTTGTTACAGTCCATTTATTCATAATCGTTCGCTATTGAGTTTGTTGATCAAGGAAGTAACGTGAGACTTCTTGCCTGCGATTATGTTGAAATTATCCGTTGGATGAGGGAAGAAACAATCCAAGAAAACGCGGTTAATTCAGGTTTATGGATAATTTCACATGCATGCGGTATGGATACTGATCGCAATTCAAAACTCGGTTTTCATCATACTTCATCCAGCC
>CAYNXU010000094.1:1741-2822 GCA_964401225.1 uncultured Nitrosomonas sp. | reverse complement strand
AAATCATGGGTGATATTGACCGAGCTTTTTAACATGATGGAAGCTGAGCAATATTTTTCGGCGGAAAGACTGACCGCACGTTCCACTTGCTGGGGTTTCAAGTTTTTTCCCGTGACAATAAAGTGCATATGTATATCCGTGAATACTTTGGGATCCTCAATAGCACGGGTAGCATCGATTTCCACGACGCAATCGGTGATTTCCTGGCGGCCTTTCTGCAGAATCAGGATGACATCGATGGTGGAGCAGCCGCCGAGTCCGAGTAAAATCAATTCCATGGGGCGCGGCCCGAGATTTTTTCCGCCGATTCCCGGTGCACCATCCATGATGACGGTATGCCCGCTTTCTGTTTGACCTACAGAGCTAACGCCTTCTTGCCATTTAATGCGTGCTTTCATTGCTTTTCCTGTGTTTTATTGAGGAATCCGTGAATAAATTGACTATTGTCCTTCCAATCCGGGAGTCTGGCAACGTGATTCGATCAGTCGTATTGTTCATAGGCAAATGATTGACCGGTAGTAAGGCGCAATCCAAGCTGTCGCAGTTCATTCCAGCAATCTCCTTGAGCAACCCCTTTGATTATTTTATCGATGCGCGCAGCGTGCAGCAGTGTTTCGTGAAGCAGTCGTATTGGCAAGCGTTTCACAGCAAGGGTCATGGTTTTTTGCTGTTGACCCCAGACGCGACTGTCTTTTAACGCTTGTGCAAGGGGTTTGCCTGTATCCAACGCTTGGCGAATCAACAAGAGTGTGCGAATAGGTTCAGTCAGCGTGCTCAGAATCAGAGGGGGGGGTGTGCCTTCGCCTTGCAGTCCTTCCAAGATGCGGCTATAGCGCGCGGTATCAGCTAGCAGCATGGCCTCAGATAGGCTAAATACATCATAGCGCGCGACATCGAGTACGGCATTCTTAACCTGCTCGAAAGAGAGTGCGCCAGGGGGGAAGAGCAGGGCAAGCTTTTTGATTTCCTGCTGTGCGGCGAGAAGGTTGCCTTCCACTTTGTCCGCGAGAAATTGCAAGGTATCTGGGGAAACATGCTGTTCTTGCCTATCGAGACGTTGTTGTAGCCAGTGCGCTAGTCG
>CAYNXU010000094.1:0-1641 GCA_964401225.1 uncultured Nitrosomonas sp. | reverse complement strand
GCATTTTCCGGTTTTCTAACTACTTTGACATTGGTGCTGACGCGGAGGGCGCGTTCAACATCTATCCCAATGGGATGGCCTGGCGGCGCAGCGACATGGATGGAATCGAACGGTAGTGTGGAGATCTGCCCGCGCAATTGGAAACCGCAGGCAGTCACTGCAAGCATCAGGCTGATAATAAGAAATGCGCGAATGGGTAGCATGAGATCGTTTGGGTATGAAACCATCGTTTGAGTCTGGGATATTGCTAAAAATTCAATCTTCGTCACAACATGTCGTTTGCAAAAAATGTTTCTTTGCATATTTATTGTACGCACCGTACTTCAAAAATTGATTTTTATCATCCCTCATCGAACTTTGTCCCGGCGGGAGAAGGTATGAATGTCGAATTCTGAAGTGCACTCGTCTAAGTGACAATATTTTTTATACAACAATATTGATTAATCGGCCAGGCACCACGATTACTTTTTTTACAGGCTGTCCCGTGATCATTCTCTGGATATGTTCATGAGCCAGTGCGATTTGTTCTATCGTGGCACGATCGGCGTCTTTAGCGACACGTATTTGTGCGCGTAATTTACCATTGACCTGAACCACCAACTCGATGTCATCTTGCACCAATGCTTGCGGATCGGCCTTGGGCCATGCTTGATCGAGCAACTCCATGCCTGGTCTAAGATCCTGCCAGAGCGCATGGCAAATATGCGGGACGATGGGGGATAGCAGGAGCACTATGCTTTCCAGCGCTTCTTGCATGAACTGACGTGCCGGTAAATCGGTGTCATGCAATTTAACCAACTCATTCATTAATTCCATCACGGCGGCAATCGCGGTATTGAAAGTGTGGCGGCGATCCAGATCATCGGTCACTTTGGCGATCGTCTGGTGGAGCTGGCAGCGTAATGATTTCATTTCAGGCGTAAGCGTATCGGTTTCCAGCTGCCCGGCAGGGATCGCTCCTTGTTGTAGATGGTTATAAGCCAGTCTCCACAGGCGTTTGAGAAAACGGAACGCACCTTCCACCCCGGTATCGGACCATTCCAGCGTTTGGGTAGGCGGACTGGCAAACATCATGAATAAGCGTGCCGTGTCCGCGCCATACGAGTCAACCAGCTCCTGGGGGTCAACGCCATTATTCTTGGATTTTGACATGGTGCCAATGCCGCCGGATTCTACCGGCTGATTATCGGCGCGCAAAACGACACCAAAGCGTTTGCCTTGTTCATCGAAATGAATATCGACTTCCGATGGGTTGAAGTAGTTGATACGGCCAGTATCCGATTTACGGAAGAAGATCTCATTCAGCACCATCCCTTGGGTCAGCAGATTTGAGAAGGGCTCGTCGAAGCTGACCAATCCCAGATCGCGCATAACTTTACTCCAGAATCGTGAGTAAAGCAGATGCAAAATGGCATGCTCAATCCCGCCGATATATTGGTCCACGGGTAACCAGTAATCCACGCGTAAATCCGCCATGGCGGAGCCCTGGTCAGGACAGGCATAACGAATGTAATACCAGGATGAGTCGACGAACGTGTCCATGGTATCCGTTTCACGGCGAGCAGATTGGCCGCAGCGCGGGCAGGCGCATTCATAGAATGACGGTGATTTTGCCAGGGGATTACCTGAGCCATCCGGCAC